>CANQBF010000001.1 GCA_947588895.1 uncultured Bacilli bacterium
TGCTAATATAAAAATGTAGGTTTTCCTACATAATTATATTAGCCAAAACCTACATTTTTATATTGACATTATCAACTCCCCTTCATTATATTTATTTCCATGCTATTGCAACTTTGTCTTATTATTTCTCTACATCTTTCCGCTATTCTACCTTCTAATACTCTATATCTATATTTTGTTGTCCATACTAAATGATATTCTATTTCATATTGTACGTGACTTCCTTTTCTCATTTTACTTTTCCCTCCAGTTTTTTTGCTTTCTATTATAGCATCTTTTTACTTACATGCGGCAATAAATTGCCTCTAAATCCTGGAAGGATTTACGTGCTAAAGCACGTGGCCTGAACCTGTTGCTGAAACTTCGGGTCAATATTTTGTTGAAAATTTACAATTTGCAAATTAATTTGACTTCAGTTAAATGAAAGACCTCAAGCTGCTTTAAAATATCCCACTTCTAGTCAATTTAAACATTTTCATTATAACAAAGGGGATTAATTTCTTAATTCCCCCAATTTTTTTAAATTTTTGTACACTTTCTCTTGACTAATGCAAATTGACATGATTAAATTATCTTTTCAAGATAGTAAAGAATTATATTAATGAGAAAAAATGTGGAAAATGAAATAATAAGAATGGTAGGTTGATAATATTAATAAAAGATACCTAAATTGATATCTTTTCTCATATTTAATATTTATATATTGTTATTACTTATAAATACATATCTTTCATAATTATTATAATCTTTTTCTATTTTTATCTTATCATTAGGTAAATATTTATTAACTAAATCTTTTATTAATTTTCCCTCTTTATCATCTATTTCAAATGCAATTAAATGATTAGAATTTAAATTATTATGTAATTTTTCTAATATTATTCGATAATAATATATTCCATCTTCAGGAGCAAAAATAGCATTTTGTGGTTCATATTTAGTTTTCTTATCGACTACTTTATTATATGAAACATAGGGAGGATTACTTATAATAACGTCATATTTCTGAGTAGTATTAAATGTATTAATATCATTAATTATAAAATTTATATTAGTATTATTTAATTTAGCATTAGATTTAGCTACCTCAATAGCTTTTTTGCTAATATCTATAGCATCAATTTTACAATCAATATTCTTTTTTAAAGCAATACTTATACAACCACTACCAGTACCAATATCTAATATTTTAGGATTATTTATATGCAAATATTTTAAATATTTAATTGTTTTATCAACTAAATATTCTGTTTCAAATCTTGGAATTAAAACATTTTTATTAACATTAATAAGACAATTATAAAATTCAACATTACCTATAATATATTGTACTGGTTCGTCATTTTGTAATCTTTTTAAACCATTTTCATATTCTTCTTTAGTTAAATATTTTCTTAATAACTCTTCATCAGTCATTTTATAAGCTTTCTTTATTACCTTCTAATTTTCTTCTTAAATCTTCAGTAATTAAGGCTTCAATAATTGGAGATAAATTACCATCCATAACTCTATCTAATTCCATAATTGAAAAATTAATACGATGGTCAGTAACTCTATTTTGAGGATAGTTATAAGTTCTTATTTTTTCTGAACGGTCACCGGTACCAATTTTACTTTTTCTTTCAGCACCAATTTCTTGTTCTTGTCTTTGTTTCATTTCATCATGTAATTTTATTTTTAATAAACGCATAGCATTTTCTTTATTTTTTAATTGACTTCTTTCCGTTTGACAAGCTACTACTACTCCAGTTGGAATATGGGTTATACGAACTGCTGAATTTGAAGTATTTACTGATTGTCCACCAGCTCCACTTGAATGGTAAACATCTATTTTTAAATCACTTTCTTTAACATCAATATCAACATCTTCGACTTCCGGCATAACTAAAACCGTTGCAGTTGATGTATGAACTCGACCTTGAGTTTCAGTTTCAGGTACTCTTTGAACACGATGAGAACCACTTTCATATTTCAATTTTGAATATACATTGTCTCCTTTAACCATATATTCAATTTGAGAATATCCCCCACTTGCACCTTCAATCGAATTTAATACTTCAATTTTCCAACCATTTTCTTCAGCATAATAAGAATACATTCTAAATAAATCACCAGCAAAAATATTGGCTTCATCTCCACCAGCAGCTCCCCTTATTTCCATAATAACATTCTTACCATCATTTTCATCTTTAGGAACTAATAATATTTCTAATTCACTATTAATTTCTTGTAATTTTTCGGATAATGTTGATACTTCTCCTTCAGCAATTTCTTTAAATTCTGGATCATTAATTAATGATTCAGCTTCATCTAAAGCTTTTTTTGTTGCTTTATATTCTTCATATTTATTAACAATTTCTTCTAAATCACTTTGTTCTTTTGATAACTTTCTTAATTTATTATAATCAGTTAATACTTCTTCTTTTGTTAATTCTTCTTTTAGCTCTTCATATTTTTTTACTATATTATTTAATCTTTCAAACATAATATCACTCTTTCGTTAAAAATTATATCATTTATATTTTATGCATGCAATTAAAACGATATATTAAAAACTATTTATGTCTAGTTAATTTATAATTTCCTACGATATCATTAGTTTCATTTTCAGTTATTTGAATATCAATATCTTTCTCATTAAATGTATAAGAAATAGCATATTTAGTATCTTTTACTGTTTCCGTTAAATCATTTACATTTTCAACATCTTTATCTTCTTCTCTTTTTAATTCTAAAGTAGCTCCTTTTAATAGATTAGAAACATATTGTAAATAAAGATTATTTTTTTCGTATTTATTATTATTAATATTACCTAAAATTGTATTAGAAATACCAATAGTTAATGATAAAAGTGTAGATATAGCTAAAATTATACTAGGAATTTTTAATGCAAAAATTGCTGATAATATAAATATACCTGTTAAATATAATGTAATATTCCAATATTTATTAGAATTACCTGCATTCTTCATTACTTTTTCATCATAAATAGTATGGTTATAAATTAAAACTGCTAATTGATTTACTAAAATATTTATTTTGTCTCTTAAATTAAGATTTTCATCATCAAAATAACTATTTGTAATTACATCACTATATAATTCAATAACTTTATCTAAGCTAGCATTTTTATAATCTTTATTTAATTCTTCTTCTGCTTGTTTATTAACTTTATTAAATGCATCTATTTTTTCTTGTTTCATAAAATTACTCCCTATCTTTTGTTTCTCTTTCTGGTAAATGATTTTTCATTATCTATAAACAAATTATCTTTTACTAAATCATAATCAAAATCATCATCAATAATATTTTCTTCAATATAATCTTTATCTTTTACTTCATCATTTATTAATAATAATTCTTTTTCTAAAGAACAACTTTTAAAAAAGATATTATAATATATAGCTTTATCTTTTTCATATATTGATTTATTATTATAGATAATTTCTAAAGATTTAGCTATTATACTAAAGCTAGTATTAATAACTGTTATAAAAGCAAAAATATTTGCTATATAAACACTATTAAATAATTTAGCTACTACTAATGTTAAAATTAAACTTATAAAAGCTGCAACCATTTTATAAAAGGCATAATAACTATTACTTCTACTTTTAACATCATATTCTTTATGTTTATCAGTACATATTTCAGCTTGTATAGATGTATAATCTATTTTTTCATCGAGATTTTTTATTTTAAATATTTCTTTATCAATAAATACTTTATCATAAACTTGTTTTAAATCATTTAATCTTAAGTTTTTATTAATTACTTCATTATTTAAATTATTTAAACTTTTTTTCATAAAAAAATCCCTTTCTTTTAGGGAATATTTTAATACTATTTATTATTACTTGTCAATTTATTTTTCATTAGGTATAACTTTAATATTAATATGTTTTACTAATTTAAATTTTTTCTCTATTTTATCATGTATTTTAACTCTTTCTTTATCTACTTTTTTAAGTGGTGTATTACCATCCATTGATATAATTAAATCAATATATATTTTACTACCAAACATTCTTGTTTTTAAATCAATTACTTGAATATTTTTATTACTATCAATTATTGTTTTTAGTATTTCATCTTCCGTTTCTTTATCACATGCTGTATCAAGCATACCACTTAGAGCACTAACAAATATATCAACTGCTGTTTTAATTATTAAAATACATATTAATAAACATACTATTGAATCTAAAGCAGTAAATCCAAAATGAGCTCCTAAAATACCAATTAGAGAACCAACGGAAGATATGGCATCACTTCGATGGTGCCAAGCATCTCCCTTAAGTGCTGGTGAATTAAGTTTTTTAGCAATTCTTATAGTATATTGAAACATAACTTCTTTAACTATAATCGAAATTATCGCACCGATTAATCCAATTAAACTAGGAGTAACAATATCTTTAGTATGAATTATAGCTAATATGCCTTCATATCCAATATAAAGACCAGTCATTAAAAGAATAAATGCTAAAATAATAGCAAATGCACTTTCAATTCGTTCATGACCATAAGGATGATTTTCATCAGCTTCTTTACTAGATATAATAAAACCAAATATTACTATAATTGTTGTAAATACATCACTTAATGAATGAATAGCGTCAGATACTAAAGCTTTAGAATGCCCAATTAACCCTAAAATTAATTTAATTATAAATAATCCAAGATTAACTATAATTGTTATTATACTAGTTTTTATGGCTATACTTTTAAATAATTTTTTCATAACTCTCCTTAAGAAAAAAAGGAAACTATTTAGTTTCTCTTATTTTAATTTATGCTTATAATCAAATAAATTAAATTATAAATACCTATTCTTGTAAATTTTCTTCTTCATCAATAATAACTAAATCTTTAAGGTCATCATCTTCATCATCAGTATCATCTAAATCATCATAGAAAATATCGTCATCTTCATCAGTTTCTTCTTCAATATCTTCTTCGCTATCATCTTCTAATTCTTCACTATCTATTTCTTCATCTTCTTCAACAACAATATCTTGTTTATGATTAATTGCTAAATCCCAATAACCATTTTTTAATAATATAAATTTTTTATTAATTGATAATAACTCAAAAAAATCGGCAATTCGATCTTCAACTGTTTGCTCAGGTAATTCTAAAACTTCACAAACTTTTTTAAATAAATCTAGTAATTTCATTTTTTTCTTGTTATTTTCAAGCACTAAATAGGCTATTTCATCATATCCCATAGTTTGTAATTCTTCTTTTGATATATCTTTTAAATTCATTATTATTCTCCTCTTTTCAAAAACATTATATGCAATATATATGTATTAATTTAGTATAAATGTATTACTATTTTTTTAATTTCATCATCTATACTATAAATTAATATAATATCGGCTTCTTTTTTTATACTACAAGTTGTTAAATTATGCAATATACTTTTATTAATATCTTTTAAAATATATGTAAATTTTTCAGTATTAAAATCAACTTTAAATAAATATTCATCATTTTCTCTTGTATAAATATTTTTATTTAAATCAATTTTATTTAAACAATCATTTTCTTTATATTCAATTATATTATTATTTATTTCACATTCTACTTTTTCTTTATTAATAACTATTTCATTATTATTATATAAAGTCCAATCTATTATTTTTTTGATATAATCACTCCTTTATTCCTAAAAACTATAACATATACTATATATAAATTCAACATAAAAATAAAATTTTTTTACATAATAATTTTAGGTGATTTAAATTGCGTATAATAAAATGGTTATATAAATTATTTAGCTTTTGTGTTTTTACCTTTATTATTGGTTATATAGGGATTAATATTTATGCTTTAATTACTCCTAAATTAAATATTACTAATAATGGTACTTATTATTTATATGATAATAAAGATAATTTAGTATATCAAGGAAGTAGTACAAGTAAATGGGTTAATTTAGAAGATATAAGTAGTAATTTAACTAATGCTGTTATATCTATTGAAGATAAAAAATTTTATGAACATCATGGATTTGATATTCTTAGAATTGTTAAAGCAATGAGTAATAATATTAAAAATGGACATATTGTTCAAGGAGCTTCAACGATTACACAACAATTAGTTAAAAATTTATATTTAGATTTTGATACTAGTTGGAAAAGAAAAATTAAAGAAGCTTTTTTAACAATAATTGTAGAAATACAATATGATAAAGATGAAATTTTAGAAGCATATTTAAATACAATTAATTATGGTAATGGTAACTATGGAGTTAGTAATGCTTCAATGTATTATTTTAATAAAGATGTTAAAGATTTAAATATAGAAGAAGCAATTATTTTAGCTGGTATTCCCAAGAGTCCTAATAAATTTAATCCAGTTTCTAATAAAGAAGAATCTTTAAAAAGGTCAAGAGTTGTTGCAGCATCTTTATTAAATAATAAATTTATAACTAAAGATGAATATGATAATTTAAATTTAGAAGAAGTTCCTATTTATGGTAAAGTTAATGAACAACATTTACAAATGCTTATGTATTATCAAGATGCTGTTTATCATGAGTTAGAAAGTTTAGGAATTAGTAAAAGTGCTTTAGAAAAAGGAATGCTTAAAATATATACTAATTTAGATATGGATAAACAAAAAGCTTTAGAAGAAAAAATTTTACTAAATATGGAAGGGGAAAAAGAAATGCAAGTATCTAGTATTATTGTTGACCCTGAAACAGGTAAAATTGAAGCTTTAACGGGTGGTATTGATTATGGTATTAGTGAATATAATAGAGCTATTTCATCTAAAAGACAAGTTGGCTCTACGATGAAATCTTTTTTATATTATGCTGCTTTAGAAAATAATTTGGTTTCATCTAGTTTATTTAAAAGCGAATTTACTATTTTTAATACTTCCGATAAACAAACATATGCACCAATTAATTATGGTAATAAATACGCTAATAAAGATATAACTATGGCTGCTGCTATTGCATTTTCAGATAATATATATGCTGTTAAAACAAATTTATTTTTAGGTAGTGATGAATTAGTTAAAACTGCTAAAAGAGCTGGAATTAAAGAAGATTTACCTTCTATTCCATCACTTGCTTTAGGTACTAAAGAAATAAATATCATTGATTATGCCACTGGTTATGCAACACTGGCAAGTGGTGGTTATCAAAAAGATTTATATTTTATAAGAAAAATAGAAGATAGTAATAATAATGTTATTTATATTAAAGATGAACAAAAAAAATTAGTTCTTAATCCCAATTATGTTTATATTTTAAATGAATTATTAAGTAATACTTCTAATTCAATTTTTAAAGATTATACTGTGGCAACAGCTTCGACTATTGCTTCAAAATTAAGCCGTAAATACGCAATTAAAACAGGAACAACAGCAACAGACCATTGGGCAGTTGGATATAATAAAGATGATTTAATGTTAGTATGGATTGGTTATGATGATAATCGGGAATTAGAAAAAAATTATAGTTATATTACTAAAAATATTTGGGCTGATACAATGGAAACAATTCAAAAAGATTATACTGATAATTGGTATGATACTCCCAAAGATGTAGTAGGTGTAATACTTGATGCTATTACAGGAAAACCAACGAATGATGCTAGTAAAGCTTCTATTTTCTATTATTTAAAAGGAAGTGAACCAATAATAAGTAATTAAAAAAGATTGCTACTCTTCTTCTTCGCAATCTTCTTTTTTTATAATTATTGTATATTTTAATTCTTTTGTGTCATCTTCTTCTGTAAATATTGTTGAATAATTGTATTCTCTTAATTCTTTCTTTAATTTATCAAATAATTCAAATGCTTTATCCATATCATAATTTTTTTCTTCATTGTTTTTTTCAGTTTTATCATTTATTTCTTTTTCTTCTTCATCATCATTTGATTCTTCTGGTATTTCTTCATTTTCGGTAATAGTCGTTTCTATTTTTTCATCTTCATGAGAATTATCATCCTCAACTTTTTCAATTAATCCTAAGTTAGCTAAAGCTTCTTCAACTGACATCTCACCAGAGTTAGAACTATTATCATTATTTATTGGCTCTACACTTGGTATTACATTATTTATAATTTCATCTGGTGATGGAGAACTTAATCCTACTTCAGGAATTACTGGGCTAATATCAGGTACAGCAACAGGTTCAGCAATTACTGGTGGTTTTTCCGGTATATAATTTAACATTTCAATCGAATCATTAAAACCAGTAGCTTTTTTCTTTCTTTCTACTTTCATATTAGCTTGTTCATCTTCTAAGAAATTGAAAAATTTATTAGGAATTGGTTTTTCTTCAATACCTAAATCTATTGTATTTGAATTATTTATAGGTTCTATATTAGTTGGAGATTCAACATTGTTATTTACTACATCTATATTAACTGGTGGTTCAACTAAATTATTGTTTATTACATCTAAATTTGTTGGTTGTTCTACCACATTATTATTAACAGTATCTAAATTAGTAATAGTTGGTGGTTCAAGTGACATACCAACTAAATCAGGAATACTATTTGTGGGAACATTATTAACATTATTATTTTCCATAACATTATTTAATTCAACTGGTGGTTCCATAACATCATTAACTTTTGGTTCTTCTTTTTTAGTTAAACCTTTTAATCTATTATCTAATTCTTTAACAGTAATTCTTTCATCTAAAATAACTTTTAACCAATTATTTTGTTCTTCTTCCGTTTTTAATTGAAGCAAACTACGAGCATGTCTTTCGGAAATTTTACCTTCCATTAAAGCATCTTTTACGCTTTCTGATAAAGATAATAATCTTAATTTGTTAGCTACAGCTGATTGACTTAATCCCATTTTTTTAGCTAATTCTTCTTGAGTCATACCTTTACTTAATAAGGTTTCATAAGAACGAGCTTCTTCAATCGGATTTAAATCTTTTCTTTGAATATTTTCCACAATAGCTACTTCAGCACTTTGCTTATCATCCATTTCAGTTATTATTGCAGGTACGGAAGTAAGACCGGCCATTTTCGCAGCTTTATATCTTCTTTCGCCAGCAATTATTTCGTACTTTTCTCCTATCTTTCTAACGACTAAAGGCTGAATAATACCATGTTCTTTAATTGATAAAGATAATTCATTTAATGCACTTTCATCAAACTTCAAACGAGGTTGAAAACGATTAGGAATAACATCTTCAATTGGTAAATTTAAAACTTGCGAATTTGTATTCACACTCATCAGGCCCCTTTACCTCTATAATTAATTCTATCTTATTTGTACTTATTTTACAAGTGGCTTTTTTAAAATTTTATCATAATTTCTTAAATCTTCTTTTTTAAAATTTGCATAATTTTTTATACAAATTATATTTCTAATACCTTCATCTTTATATAAATTAAAAGTTATAATATTTTCAATACGACAATTTAAATAATTAATGGTCTTTTTAGCTTCTTCTAATTCTTTTTCAATATTACCTTTCATACTAATAAATAAACCATCTTTTTTAACTAAAGGAATAGCTAATTCACATAGTATTCTTAAATTAGCTACTGCTCTTCCAGTTACTACATCAAATTTATTTAAATTATCTTTAGCATAATCTTCTACTCTAGCATTAACAATATTAAATTCTATATTTAATTTTTGAGCTAAACTTTCTAAAAATTTTGTTTTCTTATTATTAGAATCAATTAATGTTACATTAAGATGGGGAAAAAATATTTTTATTACCATTCCTGGTAAACCGGCGCCACTTCCAATATCAAGCAAATTATTAATATTATTAAAATTAATAATTTTTACAATAGTTAAAGAATCATAAAAATGTTTTAAATAAATATCATTATCATCAATAATTCTAGTTAAATTAGTATGAGTATTATATTCTTTTAAATATTCTTTATATATTTCTAATTTATCTAACATAGCAGTATCATAATTTATTTTTAACTCATCTAAAGCTTTAATAAATTCTTCTTTAGTCATTATTGTACTCCTTTTTTAAATATATTGATAAAATTGTAATATCACTTGGATTAACACCACTTATTCTTGATGCTTGAGCAATCGTTCTAGGTCTTATTTCACTTAATTTTTGTCGTGCTTCACTAGCTAAATTTTTAACTTTTGAATAATCTATATCTAATGGTATTTCTTTTTCTTCTATTTTTTTTAATTTATCACTTTCTTTTATTGCTTTATTTATATATCCTTCATACTTAGTTAATATTTCTACTTGTTCTAATACATCTTTATCATATTCAAAGTTATGGTATTTATTTAAAAATTCAAAAGTTATTTCAGGTCTTTTTAATAATTCTTCGTAAGATAAGTTTCTTAAAGGAATACTAAAATTATGATTTATAAAATCATTTTTAATTTCATTATTTAATTCTAACTTATTATTTTTTATTTCATCAATTAATTTAGCAATATTTTCTTTTTTTAATTGTAATCTTTTATATTGTTCATCATTAATTGTATGATATTTATAAGCAATATCTCGAAGTCTTAAATCAGCATTATCATGTCTTAATATTAAACGGAATTCTGCTCTACTTGTAAGCATACGATAAGGGTCTTTTATACCTTTAGTTACTAAATCATCTATTAAAACACCAATATAAGCTTCATTTCTTTTTAATACTAAAGCATCTTTTTGAAGAATTTTTTGAACTGCATTAATACCAGCGATTAAACCTTGACCAGCAGCTTCTTCATAACCACTTGTACCATTAATTTGACCGGCAGTAAATAAATTACTAATAATTTTATTTTCTAAAGATGGATACATTTGTAATGGATTAATTGCATCATATTCAATAGCATAAGCATATTTAGTTATTTTAGCATGTTCTAATCCTTCTAAACTATGAACTAATTTTTCTTGAACATCGATTGGCATACTAGTGGAAAAACCTTGTAAATACCATTCATCATAATAAATACTTTCCGGTTCTAAAAATAATTGATGTCTTTCTTTATCACTAAATCTAACTATTTTATCTTCAATAGATGGACAATATCTAGGACCAGTTCCTGTAACATAACCACCATACATTGCTGATTTAGTTAAATTATCTTTAATTATTTGATGAGTATTAGCATTTGTATATAAAAGATAACATTTTTGTTGTTTATTTATATCATATACTGGTTTAATATCATGACTAAATGTATAATAAGTATCATCTCCAAGTTCTTCTTTTAATTTACTAAAATTAATACTATCTTTAGCTATTCTAGGGGGAGTTCCAGTTTTTAATCTAATTATTTCTAATCCATATTCTTTTAATTTATCACTTAGTTGATTACTTCTACCTTCACCATGTGGTCCTTCATCTTTTTTTGAACTTCCCACAAGAATTGAAGCTTTTAAATATGTACCAGTTGTTAATATAACTGTTTTACTATATATTTTAGTATTATCACTTAAAATAACACCTTTTACTATATTATTTTCAATTATTAAATCTTCCACTAAAGCTTCTTTAATTTCTAAATTAGGATTACTTTCTAAATATTCAAGCATTACTTTAGGATATACTCTTTTATCAGCTTGACAACGTAAACTTCTTACCGCAGGACCTTTTGAATTATTAAGCATTTTTATTTGAAAATGACTTTTATCAGCCACTATACCCATAAGTCCACCAAGAGCATCTATTTCTCTTACAATTATGCCTTTAGCAACACCACCAATGGAAGGATTACATGGCATATCAGCAATATTTTTTTTATTCATGGTTAAAAGAAGTGTCTTCATTCCTAGTTTGGCACTTATATTTGATGCTTCACAACCAGCATGTCCTCCTCCTACTACTATTACATCATACATAAAATCACTTACTTTCCTACACAAAAATTACTAAATAGAATATCTAATAATTCATCTTGATAAACTTCACCAATTATTTCTCCTAAATTATTCCATGCATTATTAATATCTATTTCTACCATATCTATTGGCATAGAATTTAAATTAAGAATTGCACTCTCAATGTTATTAAGAGCTTTTTTTAATAAATCTATTTCTCTTATATTAGACATATATGTCATATCATTAACCATAATATTATCTAAATTTAATTTTTCTTTTATTGCTTTTTTTAAACTATCTATACCATTATAATCAATAGTATTTCCTAAAATATATTCTTTTTTTAATTCTAATTTATTGTCTAAATCATTTTTATTAACAAAGATAATTCTTTTATTTTCAGGAACTAAATTAATTAATTCTTCATCTTCTTGAGTTAATTTTTCATTATTATTTAATATTACTATAACAATATCAGCACTCTTAGTTGCTTGTTTACTCTTTTCTACCCCAATTTTTTCGACTACATCACTTGTTTCTCTTATTCCTGCTGTATCAATAAAATTAATTTCAAAACCATCTAAAGTTATACTTCCTTCAACAATATCTCTTGTTGTTCCTGGTATATTAGTTACAATCGCTTTTTCTTCATCTAAAAACTTATTTAAAATACTACTCTTTCCAGTATTTGGTCTACCTATTAAAGCTATATTTATTCCATTATTAATAAGTTTAGCATTCTTAGTATTATTTAAGATTATTTCTATTTCTTCTTTTATCTTATTTAATTTTGGTTTTAATATTTTATTAGTTATTACTTCAATATCTTCATATTCAGGATAATCAATATTTACTTCAATATTAGCCATTAATTCTCCAATATTATTTCTTAATGATTTTATTTTATTATATAAATTTCCTTTTATATTATTTAATGCTACTTTTCTTGCTATATCACTCTTTGCATTAATTAAATCATTAACGGCTTCAGCTTTAGTTAAATCTATTCTACCATTTAAAAATGCTCTTTTAGTAAATTCTCCTGGTTCAGCAAGTCTTGCTCCTTGTTCTAAAACCAATTCTAATATTTTATTAGTTGTATTTATTCCACCATGAGAATTAATTTCAACAATATCTTCCATTGTATATGTTTTTGGTGCTTTTAATATACTTACTAATACTTCATCAATTAATTCATCTTTATCATAAATATAACCATAATTAATCGTATTACTTTCTACTTTATTTAAATCTTTTCCTTTATATATTTTATTTATAATTTTAAATGCATCTTTACCACTTATTCTAATTATTGAAATTGCTCCAACTCCTTTAGCTGTTGAAATTGCACATATAGTATCTTCCATAGATAACCACCCGGCAATATATTAGCACAAATTACATTTATTTGCATTAAAAAATAGTAACTTAATTACTATTTTAACATTTTTATAATTTAATTATTTCTCTATTTCTTACTAAATTATTTTTACTTTTAGTTTTTATATCTTCTATCATCTGATATATTATATCTATATTATGTTCTTCATTGAATTTAGAAATATCTACATTAAAATTTTCTAACGTTCCATTTTGTAAATCAAACTTCGATACACTTAATTCTTTAATATTAAGTAAATCTTCTGTAGCATTAATTTCAAATTGATATAAAATATCACCCTCTATATATTTCACACCAAATTTAGGAAATAAACCACTTTCTATAGTTACATGTTCATTTTTAAACATAAAATTTAATGAACAACAATATTTTTCTCTAAACCAAGAAGTTACATTACAATTATCAAAATATAAATAAACATATATATTATGGTAATCATCATATTTTAATTCAATATTTTTTAAATTATAATCATCTTTTAAAAAAAATGATAAATATAAATTTAAATTATAATTAATCATTTCTTTATAATCATCGTATTTTAAATTATCATTTATATAATTTTTTAATTTTTCTAAATACATAACTAATCCTTTTAATATTTTTTTAATTTTAATTTAATTTCATCAAAATTATTATTTAACTTATTATCAAATGTTTCTATATTCATAATATTTTGATTAATAGCATTATCTCTAGCATTTAATATATTTGAAACTTCTTCAATATTCGTTTGTTCTTGATTTAATAAGTTTTGTATTTCTTCTTTTAAAGATTCTATATTAGTTAATTTTTGTTCTTTTTTTATTGTTAAAGATTTAATATCATCATCAATAGTTTTTAACATATCTTCTAATTCTTCTTTAGTATAATCGCTATCTATAAATTTCTTTTTACAAAGATAATAACCTGGAATAGTAGCTGCTAAGAAAACTAATTGAAGAAGTAAACTCAAAAATAAAATTTCTTTTAAAGACACTAGGCTTTCAGATAATATAACTCCGATAAGATTAACAAATATTAATCCACCAACAAATGCAAAAGCATGAACTATTAATAAAACTTCAACTAATTTTTTATGATTTTTTTTATAATTTTTTAATTTAGATAGTTTATTATTTATTCTTTCTCTATCATTTTTTGTTTCTATTAATTCACTATCTATTATATTAATTTTATTTTCTTCATCTTTTATATTTTTTTCAATTTCTCTAACTCTTTTTAAGTTATCTATATTTTCCTCTAATATATCTATACTTAATTTTGTATAATTATCCATAAACCCTCCTTGTTGTTTACTATTCTGGTTTAATAATTACATGTCTATTTGGTTCTTCACCTTCACTAATTGTACTTACTCCTTTAAAGTTAGTTAAAGCATTATGGATTATTCTTCTATCATAAGCATTCATATTTTCTAAATGAACTTCAACATTCGTTCTAACAACATCTTTAGCTAAATTTTTAGCGAGTCTTTCTAATCTTCTTTGTTGTTTTTCACGATAATCTTCAACATCTAAACAAATATAAGGACGAACATTAAATGCTGTATTTAATTTTTGTCTAACTATTACTTCTAAAGCTTTTAAAGTATTACCACCTTTTCCAATAATGATTGGATTATTATCAGAATAAATTTTAATATACATACTATCTTCACGCATTTTAGTTTCAAAATTAACTTTTAATCCCATATTTGTAAATAATTCTTCTAAATATTCTTTAGTGTATTCTAATAAATCTTTTTTTAAATATGCGCTAACTTCGATAGTTGTATTTTTATTAAATAAACCATTTTTCTTTTCCGTATAATGATAATAGAAATCATCTTTTGTAACATTGTATTCATTACAAATTGTTTCTAAAACTTCTTCTAATTCTTTTCCTTCTTTAATTATTATTTCCATACTTAAGACCTCTTTTAATTTCTAATTTTTCCTTTATATTCTTTTTATTTTTTCCATTTTTATTACTTTTCTTTGACTCTCCAAGTAACCTTTTAAATATATATGTTTGGACAGCAATAAATGCATAAGTAACAATCCAATAGAATGATAATGCAGTTGATAATGAGAATGAAGTAAGTGTTATGATTATAACCATTATTGTTGTCATTGAACTCATTTGATTTGCCATTTCTTTATTATCAGTCATTTGTGCCGTTGAATTCATTGTGTATTTAAATGAAAAATATGTAGATAAAGCAATTAAAACTATTAATAATAAATATAAATAATTTCCTTTAGTAAGTCCAACATATGGTGTCATACCTAAGTTAAATCCAAGAAGTTTATCTTCAAATATTGCCGGTACACGATTTATTGCTTGTAAGAAAGCAAAAAACACAGGTAATTGTAAGAATGATATTAAACATCCAGACATTGGTTTAACATTATGTTTTTTATAAACCGCCATCATTTCTTGACTTTTCATCATCATACTATCACGGTCTTCACGTCCTCGATATTTATATTCAATTTTTTGCATTTCTTGTTGAACTTTTTGCATATTCTTACTTTGTTTTTGTGTATTATATGAAAATGGTAATAAGACAATTCTTATTAAAAGTCCGACAATAATTAGGGATATACCCATGTTCCCTACAACTTTTCCTAATTTTAATATTAAATAGGCAAGTGGTTTTACGAAAATCATTTCCCAAAGACCAGATGATTTATTAGAATTTAATTTAAATGTACTACATGTTGGTAATTTACTTAATGGAATTTTTAATTCTTTATCATATTGTTCATATACTTTATATAATTCTGTATTAGGTTCTGGTTTGCATAATATATTGTTTGGTAAATTTTGACCAGTTTCTTTATATTGAACAATTTTTTTATCTTTATCTTTGATGTAGTCGTTCGCCCCACATCCACTTGTTAATAAAACCATTATTACTAAAACTATTGCTAATATCTTATTTTTGCTTTTCATAAATATCTCCTTTATTTTTTAATAAATTGCTAAATTCATCTTCCATTTCTTGATAAGATAAATTTAATACCTCTTTCTTACATATTATAATATAATTATGATAATTTGGAAATAGATTATAGTTATTTGTAATAATATTTCTTAATTGTCTTTTCATTTTATTTCTAACAACAGCATTACCAATTTTTTTACCAACTGCAATACCATAATTATTTTTTATAAAATCTTTCTTTAATCCACATATTATAAAATATTTATTATTTATTCTTAATCCTTTAGCAATTATTTCATTAAATAATTCATTAGATTTTACTACATCTCTTTTTTTCATAATTAAAAAAACCCGTAAGAAATTATTTTGTTAATTCCTTACGACCTTTCTTTCTTCTTGAATTTAAAACTTTTGATCCCTTACGTGCAAAGAAACCACATGTTTTAGCTTTTTTTCTTTTATTTGGTTGATAAGTTCTTTTCATTTAGCATACACCTCTTTCTTCAAGTGCTATTATTATAATATTAAAAATATAACAATGTCAAGAAATTTAAGTCATTTGATTTATCTCAACCTTATTATATATATATTATATATTTTTTTATTTATGTTACTAACTCTATACTTTTCAACACTTTTTTCTTTTTAAAAATAGTTTTTAACATCATTTTGTGGAAAATTATTATTAATTTACTTAGATTATACCGATATTTTTTCTATTATTAACATTTTCAACATTTTAAGAGTTTGAATTTATTTGTTAATTTGTTGATAAGTTAAAAACTTTTTGTTGAAAGTGTTAAAAAAAGTGTGTATTATAGATACTGTCTCAAAAAAGTTATGTTGAAAGTTTTGTTGAAAAAAATTTTTTCTTGTAATAAGAGATTATTTAAGTTAAAATGAAATTGGGATATAAATTTGTATTGTGGGGTGAGGTATGGAAACGCACGAATTTTTCAAACAATTTTTAACATTAATTAGTGAAAAAGTAAGTTCGGGCTCTTATTCGGTTTGGTTTAGTAATTTAAAAATATTACAAATAACTGATAAAGAAATTATTATTCAAGTTCCACTTCAAGCTCACAAAACAATGTTAAAACAACAATATATGGATATTATAGATGATGTTACTATTTCACTTTTAGGTAAAGAATATGAATATATATTTTTAACTGAAGATGAAGCGAATGATAGTGATATACTTCATAACAAAAAAAATGAAGAAACAAATATAACTAAAGAAAAAGAACAAGAATGGGAAACAAACTTAGATCCTTCAATGAATTTTGATAATTTTATTATTGGAGAATCTAATAGGTTAGCTTTTGTTGCAGCGATGGATGTTGCTCAATCTCCATGTACAATTAATAATCCCTTATTTATATATGGAAGAAGTGGCATTGGTAAAACCCATTTAATGTATGCAATAGGTAATTATATTCATGAACATTCTGATAAAAAGGTTTTATATACAACTAGTAATGATTTTAGAGATGATTATGTTGAAATTTCGAAAAAAGAAAAAGGTAAAGAAGTATTAGAATACGCTAATAATTTTAAAAATAAATATCGAAATGTTGATGTACTTATAATTGATGATATTCAGTTTTTAGTAGGAAATGAGGGAACACAACAAGAATTTTTCCATACTTTTGAAGCATTACATAAAGCTAATAAACAAATAATTATATCAAGTGATAGAAGTCCTGATGATTTAAAGAAAATCGAAGATAGACTTAGAAGTAGATTTACAATGGGCCTACCTGTTGATATTTATCCACCTGATTTCACACTTAGATGTGATATCATAAAGCAACATTTAGAAAATACTAGTATTAAAAATAAAGTTAATAAAGATGTTATTGAATATATTGCTAATGCTTGTCCAAATGATATAAGACATATTATTGGTACAATAAGAAGATTACTAGCTTATACAGCAATGATGCGACCTCAGGTAATTAATTTAGATTTTGCAGTTGAAGCTTTAAAAGACTATATAACTGTTAATATTTATCAAGAAAATACAATATCGCATATTCAAAAAGTAGTTGCTGATTTTTTCAAGATAACAGTTGAAGATTTAAAAAGTAAAAAGAGAAGTAATAATATTGCTTGGCCAAGACATATAGCAATGTATTTATGTCGAGCTGAAACGGAGGAAAATCTAGCTAAAATCGGCTTTGAATTTGGTGGTAGAGACCATTCAACTGTCGTTGCAAGTTGTGATAAAATCAAAAGTGAGTTAATAACTAATGAAACTTTAAATGATACAATTAAAGAAATAAAAGCTAAGTTATAAAAATGTTAATAATTATATAGTTTTCAACACTAATTTTTACTAGATTTTAAGGCAAATAAAAAATTATTAACATTTTCAACACTATAATAATAATCAATATAAAATATAAAGAAAGAAGGAAAGATATGAAATTTGTTATTGATAAAAATATTTTATTAGAAGCTCTTACAAATGTTTCTAGAGCTATTGGAACAAGAACGACTATTCCTATATTAAATGGAATAAAAATGGATTTAACTTTAGATGGATTAAGTTTAATGGCTAGTGATTCAGAATTAACAATAAGAGAATTTATACCTGAAAAAGAAATAAAAAGTATAGAAAATCCAGGAAAAGTAATTATTCAAAGTAAATATATATTAGATATTATTAGAAAAATGCCTACTGATATAATATATTTTGAAATGGAAGAAGAAAATAAATTAAAAATATATACTGATAATAATAAGTTTGATTTAAATTGTTATGATATCAATGATTATCCAAATATAACATTAGATGAAAGTAAAGAACCAATTACGATATCAGCTGAAATATTAAAAAATATTATAAATGAAACATCATATGCTGTATCAACACAAGAAGTAAGACCACTTTTAACTGGTGTTAATTTAAAAATAATGGGAGATATATTAGAGTGTATTGCCACTGATTCTTATCGTCTTTCTAAAAAGAATATTAAATTAAATTCAATGATTAATAATGCAATTAATATTGTAATACCAGGAAAAAGTATAATAGAACTTGAAAAAATGCTTGATAATGAAGATGATGTAATAATGCATATATTTACTAATAAAGTATTATTTAAATATCGAAATATTGAATTTCAAACTAATTTATTAAGTGGTACTTATCCAGATACAAGTAATTTTATACCAAATGAATTTGCATATATGATTAATTTAGATTTAAAAGCATTTAATGATGCCGTAGATAGAGCTTCATTACTTGCTATAAATAAAGATAAAAATTTTGTTAAAGTTATAATTAATAATAAAACTATGGTAATATCATCATCTTCAAGTGAAATAGGAACAACTGAAGAAAAATTAAATATTGAATGTAGTAATAAAGAAAAGTTAGAAATAGCATTTAGCTCTAGATATATGCTTGAAGCATTAAAAGTTATTAAAGAAGAAAGTATTTTATTGTTAATAAATAGTGATGATAAACCTATTTTAATAAAACCAGTTAATGATGAATCATTAGTAGAGCTTATTTTACCAGTAAAAACATATTAAGTTAGTGAAAAAACTAACTTTTTTTAATTTTATAAGATAATTAGACAAAATTTTTAAGTTTAGTGTGCTATAGTAGACCATAAATTTTTGGAGGAAAGTATGGAAAATTATATAATAAATGAAAATACTGTAGCAATTTTAAAAAAATATAATGAAATTATTATTTATAATGTTGATAAAGAAGAAGTTTTCAACACGAAAATTAAAAAAATTATTAATACAAGTTGTTTAGTATATGGAAGTAATCTTTTAGGAAGAAAAGAATATGCTAAAAAATATTTAAATATTAAATATAAAGTACCAATTATAATATCTGAGAATAAAAATATTATTTTGTTACAAATAAATAATTTTCGGGATGAAGAATGTTTATGTATTGTGGGAAATAAAATATTAAATTATCAAGAAAAAGATAATAAATTAATAATAAAATGTATAAATAATCAAGAATTTTCCACAAATATATCTAAGTATAGTTTTGAAAAAATACTTTTAAATTATTTAAAATTAAATAATTATATTAATTATCAAAATAGTTTGAAATTTCTTTAAAATATGTCTATTTTGTGATATAATTGTAAATAGGTATGGGAGTATTAACTTACCTCATTTGTTTAATATTGACTAAAAGAAGGCTATATTATGAAATTAAACTCATTAAAACTCTCTAATTTTAGAAATTATGAAAGACTAGAATTAAAATTTAATGATGCTCTTAATATTATTTATGGTTCAAATGGTGTTGGAAAAACTAATTTAGTGGAAGCAATTTATTTACTTGCTATAACTAAGTCATTTCGAACTAATAATGATAAAAATTTAATAAAAGATGGGGAAGTTAGTACCAAAATAGAAGGTGAGGTCGAAACAAACACAACTAATGATTATGAAGTTGTAATAAATAAAGAAGGAAAAAAAGTAAAAATAGATAAAGATATAATATCAAAATTAAGCGATTATATAACTAATATTAATGTTGTTGTATTACAACCTAATGAACAAGTATTATTTGAAGAAAGTCCATCAGAAAGAAGAAAATTATTAAATGTTGAAATTTGTGGTATTAAAAAAGAATATTTAATATATCTAAATAATTATAATAAATTACTTAAACAAAGAAATTTTTATTTAAGAGAGTTATATATTAATGGTAATGCTAGTTATGATTATTTAGATATTATTACTAAAAAATTAATAGATTATGGTAAGAAAATATATGATTATCGTAAAAAGTTTATTGATGATATTAATGAATATATAAGTATAAAATATAAAAATGTATTTGAAAATGGAGAATTAGCTATTAAATATAATTCTGATTATAATAAAAGTGAAGATGAAATATTTAATAATTATAAAAAAAATTATAATAAAGAAATAACAATAGGTAAGACATTATATGGAATACATCATGATGATATTGTTTTTTTACTAGATAACAAAGATATAAATAATAGAGGAAGTAATGGACAAAAGAAGAATGCTATATTTGCTTTTAAATTAGCTTTAATTGAGTTAATATACAATGAAAAAGGTAGTTATCCAATCCTTATATTAGATGATTTATTTAGTGCATTAGATAATAAAAAAATAACTAATATATTTAAATTATTATCTGATAATATACAAACATTTATTACAACAACTGATTTAGATAAAATTGATAATACATTAATAGAAAAAGCCAAAGTATTAAAAGTAATAGATAGTGGTGTTTTGGAGGAATAAAATGAATAAATTAAGTAATTTAGTAGTGAAAAATATAGAAGAAGGTGATAGGTATGAATGAAAATAATATGCATTATAATGAAAATGATATTCAAGTTTTAGAGGGATTAGAAGCAGTTAGAAAAAGACCTGGTATGTATATTGGTACAACTGATGTAAAAGGACTTCATCATTTAGTTTGGGAAATTGTAGATAATGCCATTGATGAAGCTTTAGCAGGTTTTTGTAACCATATAGAAGTAGTTATTAATAAAGGTAATTCAATAACTGTAAAAGATAATGGACGAGGAATACCAGTAGGAATCCATCCTAAAACAGGAGTATCAACAGTTGAAACCGTTTATACCGTATTACATGCTGGTGGTAAATTTGGTGGAGGCGGATATAAAGTAAGTGGTGGACTTCATGGTGTTGGTGCATCAGTTGTTAATGCTTTATCTAAATGGGTTACTGTTACTGTTTATAAAGATGGTAAAATATATGAAACTAAGTTTGAAAATGGTGGCAAAACTGTTCAAAAATTAACTGAAATAGGAACATGTGAAGAAAATAGAACAGGTACAACAGTTTCATTTAAACCAGATCCTGAAATATTTGATACTGATATATACGATTATGAAACTTTAAAGGTAAGAATAAGAGAATTAGCATTTTTAAATAAAGGATTATCATTAACTATTCGTGATGATAGAGATATGGAAGATACAACTGGGGAAACATTCTTATATGAAGGTGGTATTTCAGAATATGTTAAATTCTTAAATGTTAGTAAGACACCAATTCATGATGAAATTATTCATTTAGAAGGCGAAGAAGATGGGATATTCTTTGAAGTAGCAATGCAATATAATTCAGGTTATAATGATAGTATTTATTCATTTGTAAATAATATTAATACACATGATGGTGGTACACATGAAGAAGGTGTTAGAAGAGCTCTTACAAGAGTAATTAATAATTATGCTAGAAAAGCTAATATATTAAAAGAAAAAGATGAATCTTTAACTGGAGATGATGTTAAAGAAGGTCTAACAATGATTATTTCGTGTAAACATCCTAATCCTCAATTTGAAGGTCAAACTAAAGGTAGATTAGGTAATAGTGAAGTAAGAAAACTTGCAGATAATGTATTCTCAGCTGGTTTTGAAAGATTCTTAATGGAAAATCCTAAAGAAGCAAGAATTATAATTGAAAAAACAGTTAATGCTTCAGTAGCAAGAATTGCTGCCCGAAAAGCAAGAGAAAGCACTAGAAGAAAAGGCGATTTAGATGTCATTAATTTTGGTGGAAAGCTTGAAGATTGTAAAGAAAAAGACCCATCTGTTTGTGAGTTATTTATAGTCGAGGGAGATAGTGCTGGTGGTTCTGCTGTAAAAGGTAGAGATGCTATGACACAAGCAATATTACCATTAAGAGGTAAAATATTAAATGTTGAAAAAGCTAGAGTTGATAGAGCATTATCTAATGAAGAAATAAGAACTATTATTACAGCATTTGGTACTGGTATTGGTGATGCATTTGATTTAAGTAAACTTAGATATAATAAAATTATTATCATGACTGATGCCGATGTTGATGGTTCACATATTAGAGTATTATTATTAACATTATTTTATCGTTTCTTTAAACCTATTGTTGAAGCAGGACATGTATATGCTGCACAACCTCCGTTATTTTGTATTAAACATGGTAAAACAATAAAATATGTATTAAATGAAGAAGAAAGAGATACGTATATAGCGTCATTAAATCCTAATACAAAATATGATATATTTAGAATGAAAGGTTTAGGAGAAATGGATGCTGAAGAATTAAATGAAACAACTATGGATATTAATAAACGAATTCTTAGAAAAATAACTGTTGATGATGCCATTGCAGCTGATGAAGCATTTTCACTTTTAATGGGCGAGGAAGTAGAACCACGTCGTAAATTTATTGAAGAAAATGCTAAATATGTTGAAAATTTAGATATATAGGAGGGTTTTATGGATCATAGTAGAGATAGATTAGAAGAAAATAACATTGTAAATGAAATAAAATCATCATTTATTGAATATTCAATGAGTGTTATTGTTTCAAGAGCATTACCTGATTTAAGAGATGGTTTAAAGCCTGTTCATCGTAGAATTTTATGGTCAATGTATGAATCTGGTTATACTCCTGATAAACCTCATAAAAAGTCAGCTAGAATAGTTGGAGACGTTATGGGTAAATACCATCCACATGGTGATTCAAGTATATATGAAGCAATGGTTAGAATGGCACAAGATTTCAATTATCGATATACGCTTGTTGATGGACATGGTAACTTTGGTAATATAGCTGGTTCTGGAGCTGCAGCAATGCGTTATACCGAATCAAGATTATCAAAAATGTCACTAGAATTATTAAGAGATATTGGTAAAGATACAGTTAATTTTGTACCTAACTTTGATGAATCTGAAAGAGAACCAGAAATATTGCCATCAAGATTTCCAAATATTTTAGTAAATGGTACAATGGGTATTGCTGTAGGTATGGCAACAAATATTCCACCACATAATTTAGGTGAAGTTATTGATGGATGTGTGGCCTATATTGATAATGAAAATATTGATACTGAAGGATTAATGCAATATATTAAAGGACCTGATTTTCCAACTGGTGGTATTATTTTAGGTAATAGTGGAATAAAAAAAGCATATGAAACTGGAAGAGGTACTATTACTATTAGAAGTAAAGCTACTATTGAAGAAAAAAATGGTAAAAATTATATTATTGTTGATGAAGTTCCATATGGTGTTAATGTATCAGAATTAAAGGCAAAAGTTGCTGAACTAGTACATAATAAAATAATTGATGGGATAGCAGATTATCATACTGATTTAAAAGATGGTGTAAAAATTACAATAACATTAAAAAATAATGCCAATCCTCAAGTTGTACTTAATAATTTATATAAACATACACAATTTCAAACAACATATGGTATTATTTTCTTAATGATTGATAATCAAGTACCTAGAACATTAGGATTAAGAGATATAATAGCTAAATATATAAATTATCAAGAAGAAGTTATTATAAGAAGAACTAAGTATGAATTAGATAAAGCAGAAAAAAGAGTTCATATTTTAGAGGGGTATAAAATAGCTTTAGATAATCTTGATGATTTTATTAAAATTATTAGAGAATCAGAAACTGATATAATTGCTAAAGAAAAATTGATTAGTAAATATAGTTTAACTGAAATTCAAGCTGATAGTATCTTAGAATTAAAATTACGTCGTTTAACAGGCTTAGAAAGAGCTAAGATTGAAGAAGAATTAAAAGAATTATTAGCTAAGATAGAAGAATATAAAGCTATATTAGCATCAAGAGAGAAAATATTAGAAATTATCAAGAATGAACTTCTAGAAATTAAAGAAAAATATGGAGATGACCGTCGTACCAAGATTGATATGACTGCAATTGAATATATTGAAGATGAATCTTTAATTCCAGAAGAAGATATAATGGTAATGCTTACAAATAAAGGATATATTAAGAGAACAAAAAATGATACTTTCAAAGTTCAAAATCGTGGCGGAGTTGGAATCAAGGGATTAACAACTAATGATGAAGACTATGTTGAACAATTAATTAATTTATCAACTCACGATTATATAATGTTCTTTACAAATAAAGGAAAAGTATATCGTTTAAAAGGATATGAAATACCAGAATTTAGTAGGCAATCTAAGGGTCTTCCAGTAATTAATTTATTACAAATTGAAAAAGACGAAAAAATTAATGCTGTAATTAAAGTTTCTAATGATGATGAAGCAAAATATTTAATGTTTGCGACAAAACAAGGTATTGTTAAGAAAACTGACATTAAAGAATTTGAAAATATAAGAACATCAGGTAAATTATGTATTAATTTAAAAGATGATGATGAATTAATTGCTGTTAAGAAGACTAATGGAAATAATATAATCTTACTTGGAAGCAGTAATGGTAGAATGGTTAAATTTGATGAAAATGAAATTAGAGCTATGGGTAGAACTGCAACGGGAGTAAGAGGAATTAATCTTGGCGATGGAACATGTATTTGTTGTGAAGTTGCAAAAGAAGAAGATATGTTGTTACTAGTTACTGAAAAAGGTTATGGTAAGAGAACTAAGATAAGTTATTTTAGACAAACTAGACGTGGAAGTAAAGGTGTTTTGGCACTTAATGTCACTGAAAAAAATGGTAATTTAATAGCTTCTAAGTTAGTGGAAGAAGATAAAGATGCTGTTTTAATGACTAATGTTGGTATAACAATTAAATTACCAGTAGAACAAATTTCAATTTTAGGTCGTGTTACTCAAGGTTTAAGACTTATATCATTACGCGATAATCAAACAGTAGCTACAGTAAGTATTGTAGATAAAGTAAATGATGAAGAAAATAGTGAAAAGCCTGATAATACTATTGAAAATAACAATTTAGAAAGCAATTTAGTTGAAAATAATGAAGAAAGTTGATAAAAATAATCAACTTTTTTTATGAATTTTATTTCCCGGGAAATAATTGGTTTACATAATATTATAATAAACACAAATATATGTTCGTGTAGTATTTTAAAGTTATTTAAAATTATGTTTTAAATGTTTCACGTGAAACATTTAACATTTAATAGATTAAGCAAATGTAAAAATTTGTTATATATAGTCTATTTAAAATTCAAACATGATTATTGATTGCATAATAAATATTTAAAAATTCAATTAATATTAAATGATTTTGAAACGTTTTAAAATTTTTATAAATATTTTTCAAAAAAATTTCAATGTTTCACGTGAAACATTATTTAAGTTCATTATTTTAATGTCCTAAATATTAACAATTAATTATAAATAAATAATATATCTTATAAATTATATAATAAATTGTAATTATTCAATGTTATATGAATAGCTTTGATACTTTATACATTTAATTGTTTTTAAAAAATAAAACAACTATGTTTCACGTGAAACATATAAGAAATTTGACAAAGAAAAAAGTAATATGATAACATTAATATGCACAACAAATATATTGTAACCTGGTCAGAGTTGGAAGACAGCAGCCACATCAATCCCTATTTGTGTGTGCTTTTTTTTATAGGAGAAAAAAGATGACTGAATATTTTAATATAGCAATTAAAGAAGCAAAAAAAGCATATAAGGCAAATGAAATTCCAGTTGGTGCTGTAATGGTATCTAATAATAAAATAATTGCTAAAGCACATAATAATAGGCAAAAAAAATATAGTGTTTTAGGACATGCGGAAATCATTGCAATAACTAAAGCAGAAAAGAAATCAAAAGATTGGCGATTAGATAATTGTGTTTTATATGTAACGTTAGAACCATGTGATATGTGTGCTACTATAATTAAAGAATCTAGAATAAAAGATGTATATTATTTAATAAAAAATAATAGCAATTCAGCGAACAATAGTTTTGTACAAACAAATGTACATAATCAACAATATGAAGAATATCAAAAAATGTTAAAAAATTTTTTTGATAAATTAAGAAATAAAACTTAAACTTAGTATTCAGACGTGTTATAATATTTTATGAAAGGAATTATCAACATGAATTATAAAGTGCTATATCGAAAATATCGTCCTGATACATTTGAAAATATTATCAGCCAAGACTATATAATAACTACGTTAAAAAATTCAATAAAAAACAATGCTATTTCACATGCCTATATATTTTCAGGTCCAAGAGGAACTGGTAAAACAACAACTGCTAAAGTATTTGCTAAAGCAATTAATTGTTTAAATCCTGAAAATGGCTCTCCATGTGGTAAATGTAAATTTTGTTTGAATTTTAAAGAAAATCCGGATATTATCGAAATAGATGCTGCTTCAAATCGCGGTGTTAATGAAATAAGATTATTAATTGATAATGTTAAATTAACTCCCACTAATGGTAAATATAGAGTGTATATAATTGATGAAGTTCATATGTTAACTAAAGAAGCTTTTAATGCTCTTTTGTTAACACTTGAAGAACCTCCATCTCATTCTGTGTTTATTTTAGCTACAACTAATGTTGAAAATGTACCTATTACAATCCTTTCTAGATGTCAAAGATTTGATTTTCAAAAGATTAAAGTAAATGATATTGTTACTGCATTATTGAAAATTTGTAATGAAGAAAAAATCTTAATAGATGAAGATGCATTAACGGAAATTGCTTATTTAGCTGAAGGTGGAATGCGTGATGCTTTAAGTCTATTAGACCAATTATCCAAAAATGGCGAAAAGATTACTTTAGAATTAATTGAATCAGAGATAAAAACAGTTTCATTAAAAACGATAACTGATTTACTTGATTATATTGAGAATGAAAATGTTGACAAATTCTTAGATTTGTTAAATGAATTAAAAAATAGAGGGGTAGATTATAAATCATTAATAAAAAAAATAATCGAAGTTTCTTCAAAAAGAGCTTGTACGATTAAGAAAAATGGTAATATTAAACGTTTAAATTTTGATGATTATCGTAATATTATTTTACAATTATCGGATACATTATCTAAAATTAATGTTAATGTTGATAGTTATACAATTTTAGAAATGGATTTGTTACAATATTTTAATTTAAATAATACAATTGTACCTGAGAATAATCAAAATAATCAAGATAAAACTGATAATAATTTAAAATCTAAAATTAATACATCCAATAGTAAAAAACAAGATGAAAATTTGGTTAATGAATCAATTAATAAGCAAGATATTACTGATAATTTTGTTAATATAAGAATAAATAATTGCTTTGTCGATGCCCAAAAAATGTATTTAGAAAAGGCAAAAAAAGAAATTGATAAATATAAAGATAGTATTAATTTAGATGGAAAAATAAAAGCAATTATTCAAGATAGTAATGTAGTGGTTGCTTCATCAAAATATTTGATTTTTACTTGTAATAATAGCCATAATGTTGATTTAGCTAATAAAATGTTAAATGATATAGAAAATTCACTTAAAGATGAAATTAATGTTGAATATAAAATAGTATTTTTAAAAAATGAAAGATGGCAACAAGAAAAAGAACAATATATCAAAAATTTAAAAGAAAATAAGAAATATGAGTATATAGAAGAAGAAAAAAATGATAAAATAAAAGAAGAAAAAATTTCAATTAATGATGTTTTTGATGCATCAAAAGTTGAAATTGTATAGAAAATTGGAGGTGATTTTAATGAATATGCAAAACTTATTAGCACAGGCACAAAGAATGCAAAGGGATATTACATCAAAAAAAGAAGAATTAGAAAAGATGGAATTTACTGGTAAATCTGAATGGGTAGAAATAGTTTTTACCGGAGGAAGAGTTATAAAAAGTGTAAAAATTATTAAAGAAGGCGCTATATCAGAAGATGATAAAGAAATTCTTGAAGATATGATACAAATTGCTACAAAAGATGCATTTGTACAAATTAATAAAGCAATGACTGATAAATTAGGTCAATATGCTGGCGCATTGGACGGATTAATGTAATATGATTTATCCAGAGTTGTTACAAAAATTAATTAATTATTTTAAAAAATTTCCTACTGTTGGTGAAAAATCTGCAGAAAGAATGGCTCTTGCTACTTTAGGTTTAAAAGAAGAAGAAATTCAAGATTTTGCTAAAGTATTAGTAGATTGTAAAAAAAATCTTAAAAAATGTAGTATATGTGGCCATTTAACTGAAAATGATATTTGTGATATTTGCGCAGATGAAAAGAGAAATCATAACTTAATTTGTGTAATTGAAGATTATAAAAGTGTTTTTTCATTTGAAAAAGTTGGTAGATATAATGGTGTTTATCATGTTTTAAATGGATTAATATCACCAATGGATAGTATTGGCCCTGAAGATATAAATATTTCATCTTTAGTCAAAAGAATAGAAAAACTAGATAATCCAGAGTTAATTTTAGCATTAAAATCATCTATTGAAGGCGAAACCACTACTTTATATATTAAAAAAATTTTAGAAAATAAAAATGTTAAAATTTCTAGATTATCATATGGTTTACCTATTGGAGCAGAAATTGATTATTTAGATATAATTACATTAGATAAAGCTTTAGAAGATAGAAAAATAATTAAAGAATAAATATAACTATTAAAAATATAATTTTAATGGTGATAAAAATGAAAAAACTAGGTTGGCTTTTAAAAAAATTAGTATTTGCTTTTGGTATAATTTATGGTATTAATTTAATTTTAAATAAAGTAGGAATTTATTTACCAATAAATGTTACAACCCTAAGTATTACTACTTTTTTAGGAGCACCTGGTTTAATTTCATTATTTACTATTCTTTATATTATTAACTAGGAGGATAATATAGAAAGTATTGAATTAGAAAAGTTAATAACATATTATAAAGAAAAAAAATTAGCACATGCATACTTAATTTCTACTAATAATATGAATAAATGTTATCAAGTTCTTTTAAATGTTATAAAGAACATTTTTTGCATTCAAGAATATAATGATAATTGTAATAAATGCTCTTTATGTCATTTAATTGATATAAATAGTTTACCTAGTTTAAAAGTAATTGAGCCCATAGATAGTATAATTAAAAAAGAGCAAATAATTGAATTAAAAAATTTATTTGCTAAAGAATCACAATATACTAAAGAATCAATTTATATTATTAAAGAAGCTGAAAAAATGAATAAAGAGTCAGCAAATACCATGTTAAAATTTTTAGAAGAACCAGAAGGTAATGTAATTGGCTTTTTTATAACTAATAATATTGAAAATATATTACCAACAATTCAAAGTAGAACTCAGCATATTGAAGTATTATATTCAAATACTGATTATGAAGATTTAGGTTTAGATAATGAAGAATATACCAAATATTTAAAACTTACCTTAGATTATATTGAAAAAGTAGAAATAGAAAAAAAAGATTTAATATTGTATAATAAAGAATGTTTAGATGAATTAGAAAAAACACAAATAATTATAGTATTAAAAATAATGTTAAATATTTATAAAGATACATTAGAAAGTAGTATTTTAAATAAAAAAATTAAATATGAATTTTTAAAACATCTAAATAAAAATAATTTAAATAAAAAAGTAAATTTAATTATTAATACTTTAAAAAAGATTAGTTATAATGTCAATGTAGATTTACTTATGGATAGTTTTGTATTAGAGATGGAGGCAATAAATAATGAAGTTATATAGTGTAGAATTTAAAGAACATGGTAAAAGATATCATTTTGTTGGTGATGATAATTATGAAATAAATAATAATGTAATTGTTGAAACTGAAAAAGGACTACAATATGGCAAAATTTGTGAAATTGCTGAGTGTAAAGATAATACTAATAAATATAAAAAAATAATTAAGATTGCTAATGAAGAAGATAGAGAAACTTATTTAAATTTATTAAAAGATAATAAAATAGCTTTAGAAAAATGCAAAGAATTAGTCCAAAAGATGAATTTAAATATGACTGTTATTAGTGCTGATTTTAATTTTGATAAATCACAGTTACTATTTGGCTTCTTAGCTGATGAAAGAATTGATTTTCGAGAACTGGCTAAAAAACTAGCAAGTATATATCATACAAGAATTGAACTTAGACAAATTGGAGTAAGAGATAAAGCTAAACGTATTGGTGGTGTTGGTGTTTGTGGCGAACAATTATGTTGTTCAAGATTTCTAAATCATATCGATACCATTTCTATGAATATGGCTAAAAATCAAAATTTAGCTTTGAATCCGGCAAAAATAAACGGTTTATGTGGTCGTCTTCTTTGTTGTTTACAATATGAAGATGAAAACTATTTAGAATGCAGTAAAGGTATGCCAAGTATTGGTGATACCATAAAAACTAAAAATGGCGAAGGAGAAGTAGTCAGTGTTGATATATTAAATCGTAAATGCAAAGTTTTAATTGGAAGTAATAAAGAAGAAGTAGATATAGATAAATATGAAAAATAAAGAATTAAATGATTTATATGATTACTATAATTTAAAAATATATCAATATAGTAATGATTTTAAATTTTCCATCGATTCAATTTTATTGGCTGAATACGTTAAATTATCAACTAAAACTAAAAATATTTTAGATTTATGTACAGGAAATGCTGTTGTACCTTTAATATTAACAACTAAAACTAAAGCTTTAATTGATGCTTTTGATATTCAAAATGATATATATAAATTAGCTAAAGAAAGTATTTTATATAATAAAAAAGAAAAACAAATAAATGTATATAATGCTGATATTAAAGAAATAAATAATTATATTGGAAATAAAAAATATGATATAATTACTTGTAATCCCCCATATTTTAAAGTAAGCAATCAAAAATATATTAATGATAATGTTAATTTAGCAATTTCAAGACATGAAATTAAAATAACTTTAGAAGATATATTTCAAATTGCATCAAGTCATTTAGATAATAAAGGAGAATTTTATTTAGTACATCGAGTAACTAGATTAGATGAAATTATTATTTATGGTAATAAATATAATTTGAATGTTAAAAATATTTGTTTAATAAAAACTAAAGAAAATGCTCAACCATATATCGTTTTAGTTCGATGTATAAAAGGTTCTAATATGGGAGTAAAAGTTAGTGATGTAATAAATATAGAGAATAGGAAAACATATCAAGATATGTTTAAGGAGGAATTATGAAACTAGTTGTGGGATTAGGAAATCCTGGTAGAGAATATAAAAATACAAGACATAATGTTGGATTTATGGTTGTAGATAATTATTTAGGAAAAGTAAGTTGGAAAAATAAAATGGAAAGTTACTTTTATATATCTGATGATAAAGAAGTAATATTTATTAAACCTCAAACATATATGAATTTATCAGGCCTTGCTGTAAGTAAAATAGTTAAATTTTATAAAATAGAAAATGATGATATTTTAGTTATCCAAGATGATTTAGATATGGAAGTAGGTAGTTTTAAATTAAAGAATAATAGTTCTGCTGGTGGTCATAATGGAATTAAGTCCATAATTTCCGAGCTTAATAGCGATGCTTTTGGTAGACTTAAAATCGGAATTGGTAAAGATAATAGAATTTCTGTAGATAGATATGTATTAAGTAAACTTCCAAAAGAAGATATTGATAAAATTAATGCTAATACTTCTGAATTTAATAAAATAATAGATATGTTTATTAAGAATGGATTTGAATATACTAAACAAAGATATAAGGAGTAATAATGGATTTAAATAGTTATTTTAATTATTCAAAAAATAGTATTACATATGGGTTAACTGATGAGTTAATCGCTTTTTACGTTGATAACTTATTTAAAAAAGAAAATAAAAATATTATTTTAGTAACTAGTAATTTATATGAAAGTAATAAATTATATAATACAATTAAATTACATAATGAAAATACTGATATCTTTTTAATGGATGATTTTATTACATCAAAAGTAGTTGCAGTATCTCCGGAATTTACCTTAGGTCGATTAAATGTTTTAGAAAATTTAAAACATAAAAATGAAATAATTGTTACTAATTTAATGGGATATTTAAAATATTTACCAAATAAAAATGAAATTAATAGTATTTCTTTAACTAAAGGAATGGATATTAAAAGAAATGAATTAATTGAAACATTAACCAATTATGGTTATAATCGAGAATCTATGGTAACTACGTCAGGGGAATTTTCCATAAGAGGTTTTATAATTGATATTTATATTATTAATGAAGTTCATCCAATTAGAATTGAATTATTTGGTAATACCATTGAAAGTATTAGATATTTTGATGAAAATACGCAAAGAACAACAAATGAAATAGATAAAATAGAAATATTACCATTTAATGAAATTAAAACAACCTCTAATAGTAGTCTTTATGATTATATAAATGATGGTATAGTTATTTATTTAAATAAAAATCAAATTGATGTTGCTTATAAAAAATTATGTGAAGAAATATATGAATATAATATTGATAAAAATATTAATGAAAAATATATGTATGATTTAAATGAAATTAATCCAAGTTATGAATTATATATTGATACTATTTCTAATAAAAGTGATATTACTGCTAGTGAAGTACCAGCTTTTAATGAAAATTTTGAATTATTAAAAGATAATTATAATAAATGGTTAAAAGAAAAAAAAGATATTTATTTTTATTTATCTAAAAGTAGTGAAATTAAAACTATTAAAGAATTAATACCGGGAGCTAAAATAATTCATCAAGAAATTAGTAAAGGATTTATAATAGGTAATATAGTATGTATTTCAGAACATGATATTGGTATTCATAGTACAATTCAAAATAAATATAAGAATAATTTACATATAGGTACAAAAATTAAAAATTATAATGATTTAGAAAAAGGTGACTATATAGTTCATCCAATGCATGGTATTGGTATTTATAATGGTTTAGTAACTTTAACTAAAGAAGGAATAGCTAAAGATTATATTCAATTATTATATGAAGGTAATGATAAAATATATATTCCAGTTGAAAAAATAAATAATATTTATAAATATAGTAGTAAAGATGGTGTTGCTCCAAAAATTAATAAACTTAATTCTCCTAGTTGGAATAAAACTAAAAATTATATTAAAAGTAAAGCTGAAGATATTTCAAAAGAGTTATTAGCATTATATGCTAAAAGAGCAGAAGTTAAAGGTATTCCTTATAAAGATTATGAAGAAGAAGCTTTATTTGCTAGTTCTTTTGCATATACAGAAACGCGTGACCAAGCTAAAGCTATATATGAAATAAGTAAAGATTTAAATAATGTAAGACCAATGGATAGATTATTATGTGGTGATGTTGGTTTTGGTAAAACTGAAGTTGCAATGCGTGCTATATTTAAAACTGTTATTAATAATATGCAAGTTATGTATTTATGTCCAACAACTATTTTATCTAAACAACAATATAATGTTATTAAAGAAAGATTTAAAGATGTACCAGTAGAAATAAAATTATTAAATAGATTTACTTCACCTAAAGAAACTAAAGAGATATTAGATAAATTAAGTAAAGGTTCTATTGATATTTTAGTTGGTACTCATCGAATTTTAAGCGATGATATTAAACCTAGCAAGCTTGGGTTACTTGTAGTAGATGAAGAACAAAGATTTGGGGTCAAACATAAAGAAAAAATAAAAGAATTTAAAAATGATGTTAATGTTTTAACTTTATCAGCAACACCTATTCCTAGAACTTTAAAAATGGCTTTATCTGGTTTAAGAGATTTATCAATTATTGATACTCCACCAGTTAATAGATATCCAGTTCAAACTTATGTTATTGAAGAAGATGATTTACTTGTTAAAGATGCTATCTATAAAGAACTGGGAAGAAAAGGACAAGTATTTATTCTTTATAATAGAGTTGATAAATTAGAAAATTTAGTTGATAAAATTAAATCTTTAGTTAAAGAAGCAAGAATATGCTATGCTCATGGCCAAATGGCAAAAGAAGAACTTGAAAATATTATGGATTCATTTGTTAATTATGAATATGATATCTTAATTTGTACAACAATTATTGAAAATGGTATTGATATAGCTAATGCTAATACTTTAATTGTTTATGATGCTGATAATTTTGGCTTATCGCAACTATATCAAATAAGAGGTAGAGTTGGAAGAAGTGATAAAGTAGCTTATGCATATCTTCTTTATGATAAAAAGAAAATGCTTAATGATGTAGCAATTAAAAGATTACAAGCAATTAAAGAATTTACAGCCTTAGGTAGTGGTTATAAAATTGCAATGCGAGATTTATCTATTCGTGGGGCTGGTAATATTTTTGGTAGTAATCAAGCTGGTTTTGTTGATGCTGTAGGACTTTCTTATTATATGAAATTAATTGAAGATGAAATGGCTAAAGCTAAAGGGGAAGAAGTAAAAGAAGAAGATTTATCTAATAAAAACTTAATTGAAGTTTCTACTCATATTAAAGATAATTATGTCGAAGATGAAGATATTAAAATAGAAATTCATCAAAAAATTAATGAAATTGATTCTTTAGAAAAATTGAATTTAGTTAAAGAAGAATTAGAAGACCGTTTTGGTAAAATAGATGAAGATATGGAAATATATATGTATGAAGAATGGTTTACTAATATGTGTGAAGAATTAAATATTAAAGAAGTTGAAAAAAATAATCGTACTATTGATATTGCTCTTCCTGAAGAATTATCTTGTACAATTGCCGGCGATAAATTATTATTAGAAACAATGAGTATAACAAATAGATTTAATATTAAATATCATAATAAACAAATTATAATTAGTTTACTATACAATAATTTAGACAAACATTATGTTTATTATTTAGTAAAATTGTTATTAGCAATTAAAGAATGTGTCAAGAATTAAGAATAATTAATTTTAAATAAAATAGTGAAATGTTATACTAAAGTTAGAGGTGTAGTATGAAAAGTTTATTTGTGATATCAAAATTTATAATTTCAGTTATTCAATTTATAAATTCTGTGTTAATGATTATGGCAATGGGTTCACTTTCAGTATTAGCATTGTCTTTTGGTTCAAAAAATGCAGTAAATATGACTACCACTGCTTATATTTATATAATTTTTTGTATTTTATTTTCAATATTATTTATATTGAATATTGTATTGTTAGTGAAGTATTTTAAAGGAAAAAATATTTTAAAATTAAATAATATTACTAGCATTATAAGTATAATAATTAGTTTGATATTAATACTTATAGAAAAAGAAGCTAATAATATAATAGATATTGCATTTGTTTCAATAATAATTAATACAATTTTGTTATTTATATTCAATAATAAGAAAGAAGTTTAAAATATTAAAGTTAGAGGTGTAGTATGAAAAATATAGTTATGATTTCAAAAATGTTAATAACATTGATTCAATTTGTCTGTACTTTAGCAATGTTTATATTTGTAGGATTTTTTGAGTTATTTTTAAGCAAATTTACATATTCTTCTAAATTAATAATCTTTATTATATCATTTTTAATATTACTTATATTGGATATTGTATTGTTAGTTAAATATTTTAAGAAAAAAGAATTTTTAAAATTGAATAATATTACTAGTATTATAAGTATAATAGTTAGTTTACTATTTATGTTTATATTAGGTTTTGAAAATGATTTAACTCTTTTTGCTGTTATTGCAATAATAATTAATACAATTTCGTTATTTATATTTAATATTAAGAATAAATCTTAAAATATTACTCACACTATAAAAAGGAGTGTGTAGTATATGATAAAAAGTGGAATTACTAGAAGAATTGACGAATTAGGAAGAATTGTAGTTCCCAAAGAAATAAGATATAACCTAGGTATAAGAGATGGAGAACCATTAGAAATATATACTAGTGATAATTCAATTATAATTAAGAAATTTTCCCAAGTTGAAAATATAAAAAATATTAGTTCAGTCTTATGTGAAATATTTAGTCAAATATGTGGAGTAGATGTCATAATAACAGATAGAGAAAAAGTTATAGCTACTGATTCAAATAATTTAAATTTAATAGATTTTAAACTTAGTGATAAATTGAAAAATTTAATTGATAATAGAGAAAATTTTATAAGTGATAAAGAAGATAATTTGTTTGATAAAATGGGTTACTTTGTTATGTTACCTATTATAACATCAATAGATTCAAGTGGTTTAGTAATTGTGTATAATAAAAATAGTAGTAATGAAAATTTAAAATATGCAAAATTAATTCAAAAATTATTAATTCAAAAACTAGATATATAAGTTATGGCAAATCCGGAGTGCATTCCGAATTTGCCGTTTTTTGACTTTTTCGGAATTGATTCCGAATTTGACAAATAATAAAACAAATGGTATTATTTAAGTAGGTGATGGCAATGAACTATAAAAGAAACATTGAAAAAGTTTTTATGGAATACAATAAAATGTTTAAAGTAGTATTATTAACAGGACCTAGACAAGTTGGAAAAACAACATTTTTAAAATCAATTAAAGAAAAAAATCGAAAATATATTACTTTAGATGATTTAGAAATTAGGAAATTAGCTAATGAAAATCCTAAAGAATTTTTAGATATTTATTCTCCACCAGTAATTATTGATGAAATACAATATGCTCCTAAACTTTTATCTTATATAAAAATAATATGTGATAATTCAAAAGAAAAAGGCTTGTTTTGGTTAACTGGTTCGCAAAAAATTGAGGTAATGAAAGGTGTTAGTGAGTCTTTAGCTGGTCGAATGGGAGTATTAGATATGAGTTCTTTTTCGTATCGAGAAATAATAAAAAGTAAATATCCTCCTTTTGATTTTTTAGAATTTACTAATAGAGATAAATTAATGCAAGATACAATTATGCAAAACATATTAAATGGTGGTATGCCAGAATTTATTGTAGAACAAACAAAAAGAGAATATTTTTTCAAAAGTTATGTTACTCTATATTTAGAAAGAGATATTAGAGAATTAAAGCAAGTAGCTGATTTAAATGATTTTTATACATTTATCGTTTCTGTAGCATCGAGAGCTTGTCAGGTATTAAATTATTCTAGTATTGCTAAAGATTGTAAAAAAGATGATAAAACAATTAGGTCATGGATTAGTATTTTAGAAGCAACTGGTATTATAAAATTGATTTATCCATATCGAAGGGATGAATTAAAAAGAATTACTTCATCTCCTAAAATAATTTTTATGGATAGTGGTTTATGTACTTATTTACTAGGTTTAAATAGTAAAACAGCTTTAGAAAATTATACTAATTTTGGATTTTTATTTGAAAATTATATTATTTCTGAAATGATAAAAACAAATTTGAATTATAGTTTAGGTAATAATTTTTATTATTATAGAGATAAAGATGGTAATGAAATAGATTTAGTTATTGTTGATTATGATAATATAATTCATTTATTTGAAATTAAATATCGAAATAATGTTAATATAAGTATGATAACTTCTTTTAAAAAAATGATGAATTTAAAAAATATTGGAAAAAGTGGAATTATTTGTAATGAAGATATAGTTAAAAATTTAACAAATACTTGTGATATTATTCCAATTTCTAGTATTTTAACTTAAAAATATTGCTAAAAAAAATAAGTTATGATAAACTAAACTTAATTAACGGGGAATAAGTATTATAATTAGGAAATATTATAGAGAGTTAATGGTTGGTGGAAATTAATATAGGAACTAATTAGGTATGGACTTAGGAGTTAAAGCGCATGATGAGCGTTATGCATTAAAGTGTATGATTAATTCATAAATAAAGGTGGTACCACGGGTTATCTCGTCCTTTACCTTATTTATGAATTTTTATTTTTAGGAGGCAAGATGTTAAAAGCTATTATATTTGATTTAGATAATACTTTAATTGATTGGGATTTAATTTATCTTAAACAATTAGAATTAGTATTAAAAGATTATAATTTTTCTAAAGAAACTATATTAAAAATAGATGATATATTAGGTATGCATACAACGATTGATGAAACCCTTAATATAAATAAGCTTGTAGATTATATTAATGCTAAGTTAAATTTAAATTTGCCAGCTGAATTTCTAATTCAATTAAGTATAGCACAACAAGATTGCTATAAAGATAATCCTGAAGTGAATGATGTAATAAAATATTTAGCTTCTAAATATGATTTATATGTTTTAAGTAATTGGTTTACTGAAACGCAAAAGGGAAGATTAAAAAATATGGGAATATTAAAGTATTTTAAAGAAGTTATTGGAGGAGACCAAAATTATTATAAACCGGATAAAAGAGCTTATCAGTTTATCTTAGAAAAATATAAACCTAATGAATGCCTTTTTATTGGTGATGATATAGAAAAAGATATTATACCAGCTTTAGAATTGGGGATGCAGGCTATATGGAAAAATAATGAAAAATCTAATAATTATCAAACCATAAATGAAATAAAAGAATTAAAAAGAATATTATAATAGAAAGAAGGATATATAATGAATAATAAATATTTTATAACTACTGCGATTGCTTATACATCAGGTAAACCTCATATAGGAAATACTTATGAGATAGTTTTAGCGGATGCTATAGCAAGATATAAAAGATTAAAGGGATATGATGTATTTTTTCAAACAGGTACTGATGAACATGGGGAAAAAATTGAATTAAAAGCAAAAGAAGCGGGTCTTAGCCCTCAAGAATTTGTTGATAATGTTTCTAATGAAATTAAACGTATTTGGGATGTAATGAATACAAGTTACGATAAATTTGTAAGAACTACTGATAAACATCATGAAGAAATAGTTCAAAAAATATTTAAGAAAATGTATGATAAAGGAGATATTTATTTAGGCGAATATAAAGGACTTTATTGTACACCATGTGAATCTTTTTGGACAGAAAAAGAATTAGTGGATGGTAAATGCCCTGACTGCGGACGAGAAGTTAGTGAAAAATGTGAAGAAGCTTACTTTTTTAGATTATCAAGATACCAAGATAAATTAATTGAATATATTGAAAGTCATCCAGAATTTATACAACCTGAGGCTAGAAAAAATGAAATGATTAATAATTTCTTAAAACCTGGTTTACAAGATTTATGTGTATCAAGAACATCTTTTAAATGGGGAATACCAGTAACATTTAATGATAAACATGTAGTTTATGTATGGCTTGATGCTTTAACTAACTATATAACTAATATTGGATATGACCCAGATAAAGAAAGTGTTGAATTTAATAAATGGTGGCCAGCTGATTTGCATTTAATAGGTAAAGATATAATTAGATTTCATACTATTTATTGGCCATGTTTCTTAATGAGTTTAGACTTACCTTTACCAAAACAAGTTTTTGGTCATCCTTGGCTTTTAATGAATGATGGTAAAATGAGTAAAAGTAAGGGTAATGTTATTTATGCTGATGATTTAGTTAAATATTTTGGTGTTGATGCCGTTAGATATTATTTACTTCATGAAATACCTTTTAGTACGGATGGCGTTATCTCTCATGAATTATTAATTGAGAGAATTAATAGTGATTTAGTAAATATTTTAGGTAATTTAGTTAATAGAACAATTACTATGGGTATTAAATATTTTGAAGGAAAAGTAGAAAATAAAAAAGTTTCTAGTGATGTTGATAATAGTTTAATTAGACTTATTAATAATTTAGATAAGAATGTTGAATTAAAAATGGATAAATTAGAAATAGGTAGTGCAATAGACCAAATATTTGAAGTATTAAGAAGTAGTAATAAATATATTGATGATACTACACCTTGGGTTTTAGCTAAAGATGAAAGTAATAAAGATAGACTGGAAACAGTTATTTATAATTTACTTGAAGCAATAAGGGTATGTGCTGTTTTAATTAAACCATTCTTACCAGATACTAGTGATAATATTTTAAATCAATTAAATATTAAAGATAATTCATTTAAATTTAATGAAAATAATAAATATGAACTTAATAATCCAACCATATTATTTCAAAGAATTGATATGGTAAAAAAATCACAAGAAATAGAAGATGAAAAAAAGTATGCTTAATTATTTTACGGATAGTCATTGTCATATATATAGTGAATATTATGAAAATATTGATGATATTATTAAATTAGCTATGCAAAATAATGTTAAAAGATTTATTAATAATGGTACTTCTAGAAATTCAAATATCGAAGTATTAAGTTTAATTAATAAATATCCCAATATGTATGGAGCGATTGGAATTCATCCCGAAAATGTTAATGATTATACGATGGAAGATATTAATTTTATTGAAGATAATTTAAAAAATAAAAAAATAGTTGCTATTGGAGAGATTGGTCTTGATTATCACTATACAAAAGATGATAAAGATAAACAAATTAAATTATTTGAATTACAATTATCTTTAGCAGAAAAATATAATATACCAGTAATTGTTCATAGTAGGGATGCAACATTAGATACAATTAATACTTTGAAAAAATATCATGTAAAAGGCATAATTCATTCTTTTTCTGGTAGTATTGAAACAGCAAGAGAATATATAAAAATGGGTTATTTACTGGGAATTAATGGAGTTATAACATTTAAAAATGCTAATTTAAAAGATGTTTATAAAGATATTGATTTAAGTAATATTGTACTTGAAACGGATGCTCCATATTTAACTCCTGAACCTTTTAGGGGTAAACAAAATAATTCAAGCCACATCTTAGATATAGCAACATTTGTTGCCACTTTAAAAGATATTAGTTTAGATGAGTTAGCAAAGATAACAAATAATAATTTAGAAAGAGTATTTAATTTTAATGTTGATAACTAATAAGTTTTCAACATTTTTATTTGACATGATAAAATAGCTTATGTTAGAATAGCATTTAATTACAAAAGGGATTAATTCTGTAAAAAAGGTGGATTTATGAAAATTTTAGATAAAATAAAAAAGATTGAAGAAATAAAAGAAAAGTTATATGCAGTAAAAAATGAGATACTTAATCATTATGAAGAACTAAAAGAAGATTTTATTGAAGAATATATTGATGAGAAAAAATCGATTGTTGATAATAATATTAGTGTTGATATTTCTAATGAAGTCCTTGATAATTATGATTATTTTTTAAATAGTTTTGATAAATGGGATTTTGAATTCGAGTTTAAAAAATTAACAAATGCTACCTTAAGTATTCCTTTAACCAAATTAAAGGATAGAAAAGCTTTAGAGGTACTTATTAATAAATTTTTAGTTAATAATGAATTAGGAATGATAACATTTTCTAGTATATCTTATAATGAAAATAAAAATTATAAATTAACTTTCATTGTTGATTTTAAACATAATATAAATAAAGAAGATATTTTAAAAGCATTAGATAATGAAAAAGCATTAGTTAGAGTAAAATAGTAATTTTGACAAATCTTTATAACTTTTGTATAATTTTATTTAGATAGGAAGATAAGTTATGAAGTGGTATATTAATGTTTTTGTTAAAACTTTAATTATAATATTATTTATTGTTATATCAAGTACATATGTTAATACTATTGAAAATAAAACTTTTAGTAATAATATAAATAAAAATATTAATTTATCAACAATGGCAATGAAATTAGATGAATTTATTGAAAATGATATATATAGTGCTAAAGATACATATACTGGAGATTTAACTGGTTATGTTTATAATTGTCCTTTATGTGGTGGACATTTAGGTTGTATGTATAATTATGATATTACTGATGGTAAAAATACTTATCCTGATGAAACTTATGGAACAGTTAATATAGTCGCGTCATCATTAAATTTACCCTGTGGAACAATTGTTAGATTTGAAAACAAAAAAATATCAAATGAACCGGTTATAGCTATTGTTCTTGATCGGGGTGTTCGTGGTAATGCACTGGATTTCTTAAGTCCTGATTTAGATTATGCTTTAAATTTAGGAAGAAGTATTGTTACTTATGACATACTTAGAACTGGATGGGGTAATAAATAAAAATGGAAGCAAAAAAAAGTTTAGGCCAAAATTTTTTAATAGATAATAATGTTTTAAATAATATAGCTAATGTTATAAATGTTAGTGAAGATGATTTAGTAATTGAAATAGGACCTGGACAGGGAGCTTTAACAAAATATTTAAAAAACAAAAATTGTTATTTATTATGTTATGAAGTTGATAAAGATTTAACAAAATATTTAGATAATTTAGAAAATAATAAAACTAAAATAATATATCAAGATATATTAAAAAGTAATATAAAAGAAGATATAAAAGATATTAAATATAATAATTTATTTATAGTAGGTAATTTACCATATTATATAACTACCCCTATAATTAAATATTTAATAAGTCAAAATTTAAATATTAAAGAAATGATTTTTATGGTTCAAGAAGAAGTAGCAAATCGTTTTTCCGCTAAACCTAATTCAAAAGATTATGGTAGTATTACTTTATACTTACAATATTATTTTAATATAACTAAATTATTTAAAGTTAGTAAATATGCTTTTAATCCAGTACCTAAAGTAGAGAGTGCAATTATAAAATTGGAAAAGAGAAATAAAATATTAGATGTTAATAAAGATAAATATTTTAAATTAATAAATGATAGTTTTAACCAAAAAAGAAAAACTTTAAAAAATAATTTAAAAGATTATGATTTTAACAAAATTTTAGATGTTTTAGAAAAATATGATTTACATGAAAATGTAAGAGCAGAAGAAATTAGTGAAGAAATATTTGTAAATATATGTAATATTTTATAAGTATTTATAAAATTTCACAAAATCTTCACAATTCAATGTTAATTTTATAGTAGGAGGTACGTTATGAAAGATGGAAGAAATATCATAATTGCGGCTTTATTAGTAGCAGTATTAACGATGTCTATTGGTTATGCAGCATTTGCAACAACACTTAATATCAATGGTAATGCTGAAATTACAGGTACTTGGGATGTAAAAATTACTGGTATTGAAGCTACTAAAACAACTGGGGATGCTGATGGTGGCGAACCAACATTTACTAATACAAGTGCAAAGTTTGATGCTGAATTAACTAAACCAGGTGATTCAGTTGTTTATACTATTACTGTTCAAAATAATGGCTCAATTGATGCAACTTTGACTACTTTTCAACTAACACCACAAGTAGATGGTTCAGAAGCAATTAATTATGAATATACTGAGCCTGAAAAAAATTTAACAGCAGGTTCATCTACAACTTTTACAGTTACTGTAACATATGATTCTAGTGTTACTGAGATGCCAGATGTATTAACTAGATCTGCAACTGGAATAGTTGAATATTCACAAGCTGAATAAATTTTGCATTAATAAATAATTTAAAGTGGGTGTTTTATTATGAGAAGGAAAACAATTAGAAAAATCAAAAGAGTCTTTAATTATAAAACGTTGTTTACCTTTTTATTAATTATAATACCTGCTTTTTTATTTATAATGACTGGTTATGGATTATTTTCAACTAGACAAAATATAAATGGCACTGCAAAAATAAAGAATAATACAGGAAAAGATGAAGAAGATATAAATGATATTTGTCATATAGAAATAAATTGGGATATTGCTTCTAGTTGGTCAAATAATTATATAGTTGATATAACTTTGACTAATCATTCAAATGATGATATTCATACTTGGGTTATTAAATTTCCCAATGTTCCAAATGTTGAAATCACATCACAACATGGTACTGTAACTGAATCAAATAATCATAAATATATTCATGCTTTAGATTGGAATGGTAAAATTTTACTTGAAGAAAGTTTAACTTTTCAAGCACAATTTACTACTTCTGAAGATATCACGAATATTTTAAATAATATCGTAATAACCAATTGTGGTCGTGTAACAACTGATGAAGATGATGAAATAGGTTCAGGAAATGCAAAATTGGAACTTCTATATGGTGAGGTTGAACTTGACGCTAGTTTAACTCTTATTGCAGGTGGCGATTGGGGTGGTCAAGTTAATCGATATACCTTGACAATTACTAATAATACTGAATTTGATATAGTTGAATGGCGTGGAATAGTTTATTTTGGAAAGAAATCAACTAATCCATCGCAATGTACGATATATGAAGCAACGTTAACTGATAAAGCTGATACACACTTTTATTTTGAAGATAATGGTGGAAATAATACGATAAAGGCTGGAGAATCATTGGAAATGAATTTAGTTATATATACTAATGATGCCAAATATTTTCCTCAAGTTACAGTTGCTGGATTGAAAGCTGATTAAGATGAATTTAAATAATATTAAAGAAAAAAAATTATTAATACTAATTATTAGTTATTTAATTATAACTATTCTTTTATCATTTAACTATTATCATTTATATATAAATACAATTAATCCTTTATTTTTTTTGATAATTATATTTTATTCTATATATGAATTAAAAAAGAGTTATATACGTTTTAAAGATAGTAATAATTATAATTTTAAAATGTTTATTATCGTTATTATATATTTGGTATTCTTATTTAATTTAGGATTTATTATTGGATATGCTAGAAGCCCTTACTCTCATACTATAAGAGGTATTATAAAAAATATTTATCAATTAGTTATACCGATAATAGGTATTGAATTAATAAGAGGAATATTAATAGTAAAAAATAGAAATAATAAAGGTTTAATTTTTCTAATTACTTTGATTCTAATTTTATTAGAAGTAAATTATTGGGCATTATTTTCAAATATAAATAATCCTGAACGTTTTTTTCAATATTTTTGTTCTACAATTTTACCACTGATTTTTTCAAGTTCAGTTTATTCATATTTGTGTTATCATACATCATATAAATTACCATTAATTTTTCGGATTTTTGAAATAGCTTTTCAATTATTATTACCAATATATCCTAATATAAATTGGTTTGTTACGGGTTCAATTGGTATAATCGTTCCAATAATAATATTCTTTTTATTTAAATATCGTTATTTTAAAATTAAAAACAATGATAGAAAAATGAAAAGTAATAAATTTGGAATGGCTTTTTCAATAATTTTTGCTATCTTTTTAGTAGCGTTTATGTTAGGGTTTTTTAAGTATGAAATGGTAGCAATTCTTTCTAATAGTATGTATCCTTCATATGAACGTGGAGATATAGTTATTTATGAAAAAATTAATGATTTAGAATTGCAAAATATACCAAATAATTCTATAATTGTATATACTATTGGAAATCAAATAATTGCACATCGAATTGTAGATGTTGTTGAAGAAAATGGCACAATAAAATATAGGACAAAGGGTGATTACAATAACGCTCCAGATTCTAGATTAGTTTCTTTGGAGCAAATAAAAGGCGTATATGTTTTACATATAAAATATTTAGGATTTCCAGCAGTATGGTTAAATGAATTTTTCAATAAAGAAGAAGCTGTTGTGGAAACAAAATAAAAAGGAAGGTAGGCTAATATGAAGAAGAAAGGAGAAAACAAAAAAATTAAATTTGTAGTTTTTTTGGTACCTTTTTTCATTATTGTTGGTCTATTTTTAATTTATTTCAATTTACCAAAAAAAGAAATTGATAAACCAAATATGGCTATTTTATTTAGTTATACTGCTAATAAAAAAGACCATTATTTTGTACATTTAAAACCTAATCCATTTTATAAAGAAGAAGTTCTTTCTGAAGGATTAGAATATGCATCTAGTGCAATAGATAAGGTTGTAGTAAATTTTGATTATAATATAAAAAGTTCTAGTAAAGCAAACTTTAATTATACTTATGATATTAAAGCAGAATTAACAGCTAAACCAAAAAACATTGAAGGCAGTAGTGATATATGGAAAAGAGATTTTGCACTTCAAAACCAAAGAACTGATCAATCATTAAATGTTGATAGTTATTCATTAAATGAAGAGGCAGAAATAGATTATAGTTATTATGCTGATTTAGTAAGAAATTATGAATTAGATTATGGTTTAGCTATTAATGCTGTTTTAAAAGTTAAATTTAATATTGCTACAACTGTAACATTTGATAATCAATCTGAAATATATAATGATGTGATTGAATTGGATATACCAATAAACAATACAGTAACTAAATTTAGTAAAAATTATGAAGCTAATAAAATTAAGTACATTTATGAGCAACCTAAAAATATAGTAAATGATGATAAAACTCCAAATTACTTCTTGTTAAGTATAGGAATTTCATTAGTAGTTTTAAGTATTGCATTCCTAATTTATTATTATAGTAATACAACAATTAATTATAAACAAAAATATCATAAAAATATTAATTATGTTTTAAAAGAATATGCTGAATTAATTGTAACTGTTACAAATAAACCAAATTTAGGTAAGTTGAAAAAAATGCATTTGAATATATTAGATGATTTAATAGATGTAGCAGAACAACAACATCAAAATATTATTCACTGGGAGAAAGAAAAAGATAAAGAAAGTGATTTATATGTAATAACTAATGATTATGTATACATATTTACAGTTACTTCCAAAGAGTTAAGAGAAAAATAATTGACAAATAAGTTAAATAAGTTGATTTTACTTATTTGTTTTTTTTATGTAGAATTCTATTCTTTTTTTATTGGCATATAATTTAGTGGTGATTTATTTTGGAAATTAATTTGGGGGATTATGTAACAAGAAAAAGTTATAATAATGATACAGTTTTTAAAGTAATTAATATAAAAGATGGTATATATTATTTAAAAGGTGCTGAAGTAAGATTATATGCTGATAGTGTACTAAGTGATTTAGTTAAATGTGAAAAACCAAAGGAAGAAGAAATAAAAAATGATATTAGAAGTGTCGATATAACTGATAAAGATTATTTCTTCTTACCAGCAAAGATTGTTCATTTAGATTCGGATGGTGAATTTTTAGATAAATGTTTAAAATATTATAAAAATGCTGGAGTACATGCGATTGGTAAAAAAATAAAAGAAGAAGATATGTTTGAACAAGTAGGATTATTATTAAATGAATATAGACCTGATATATTAATAATAACGGGTCATGATGCTTATTATAAGAAAAAAGGAAATATTAAAGATAATGATAATTATAAAAATACTAAAAATTTCATAAGAGCGATTAAAGAAGCTAGAAAATATGAAAAAAGTCATGAAAAATTAGTTATTATTGCTGGTGCTTGTCAAAGTAATTATGAAGAATTAATTAAAGCTGGTGCTAATTATGCTTCTAGTCCTAAAAGAGTTAATATTCATGCTTTAGATCCAGCTATTATTGCAGTCACTATTGCCTTAACTGAAAGAAATAAAGAAATAGATTTAAAAAGTTTATTAGAAAAAACTAAATATGGTAAAGAAGGCATGGGTGGCATTATGGGTAATGGACTTATGTATGTGGGGTATCCAAGACAATGAATATTGATATAGTTAAAAATAAAATAGAAAGTAATTTAAATAAAAAAGTTGTAGTTACTGTATATGGACTGCGTAATAAAATAAATAGATATGAAGGTGTGCTTTATAAAACTTATCCTAATATTTTTACTATTTTAGAAAATGGTATAGAAAAAAGTTTTTCATATAATGACTATATAATTGGTGATGTAAAAATAAAATTTATTTAAAAATAGTTGAAAAATATTGTTTTATGTTTTACAATTAAGATGTGAAATCAAGATAAGGAGTGATAGTAATGGAAATTACAAACGTACGTGTTCACAAAATTGATAAGGAAGGGTCAAGACTTAGAGGTTACGCTACTGTAACTATTGACAATTGCTTTGTAGTTAGCAATATTAGAATTATTGAAGGAGAAAATAGATTATTTTGCGCTATGCCTAGTCGTAAAGTAAATGATGAAAAATTTGAAGATATCGTTCATCCAACTAATTCAGAAACTAGAGAAATGTTCGAATCTAAAATTTTAGAAGAATATAATAATCCAACTAATGTTGAAAAAACACAAGAAGAAGAGTAATTTATAAAATAGTACGTTTTGTACTATTTTTTTTTAATTTTCATATTCTTTATTGGGAGGACTATATGGAAAGTATATTGGATACAACAAGTTATGGTAGTCATGAAATAAAGATAACTGATAGAAGTATAATAAGTTTAAGTGGTATAAATAAGATTAGTAGTTTTGATGACCAAGAATTTTTAATGGAAAGTACAATGGGTATAATTCTTCTTAAAGGAGAAGGATTAGAAATAGTAAAATTAGATACACATGATGGGAATGTTAAAATAAAAGGAAAATTAATAAGTTTTGCATATATTGAAAATGTTAAAAAAGGAAAAGAAGAAAGTTTACTTTCTAAATTGTTTAAATAATGACTAGTAATATGCAGTTATTAACATTATTTATATCTTTTTTATATGGTATATTTTTTTATTATTTAACTTGTCTTAATTTTAAATTAATAGATAATATAAAAATTATTATAAAACATGTAATAACTTTTATATATGTATTAGATATAGCTATTATTTATATAATTATTTTATATAAATTAAATAAAGGTTATTTTCATATTTACTTTATTGGAATGGTATTTGTTGGTTTTTTTACAGGTTACATAATAAGACAAAATATACTTAGTAAAATTCATGTAAAATGCATTTTTAAACATTGAAAATTAAATGGTAGTGTGGTACTCTAACAATAGAGTATAAAGGAAAGATATAAATGCGAACTAAAAAGACAAATAGGGAAAGATTTCGACTTTTTTTAATTGCTACTACTATGATATGTTTAGTAGGTATTTTAGTTGTCAGTGTTTATAGTGATTGGAAAAAAATATTAGCTAATCAAAAGTTAGAAGTAGAATTAAATCAAAAATATGAGTATTTACAAGATGAAGAAGAAAAGTTAAATGATGAAATAGATAAACTTGGTGATGATAGTTATTTAGCCAGATATGCTAAAGAAAAATATATGTTATCAAGTGAGGGAGATACTATAATTAAGATGAAATAATAAAAAAAGTGTTGAAAAACACTTTTTTACATTTATTTTTCTTTATTTTAATGTTATAATCATGTTGAATTGAGAAGTCCATCTATGGGCTTTTGGAGGTGTATCCTTTATGGTCGGAGAAATATATAAATTATTAGTTACTTTATTTTTAAGGATAGATAGTATAGTATACGGAATTATAAGTGTTTTATATCAAGTATTTATTGCTGTTGCTTCGTTAAAAATGTTTAATGATGGAATATATAGTAGAATTGAAAATATGGTATATATGATTGTGGGAGTTTTTGCCTTATTTTTAATTGCTTATAATTTATTAAAACACATGATTGATGCAGATTTATCTAAAAGTGCTACTGATGTAAAAAAGGTAGTTCTTAATTTAGTTACATCTATGTTTATGATAATGTTAATTCCTATAACTTTTAATTTATTATTTTCAGTACAAAATGCTATTTTAAAACAAGACTTAATAGGAAAATTATTTCAGCCATATACAACGGATTTTGAAAATAGTGAGCATTTAAGTAGTTGTCTCGATTCTAGAGTTATTGTTTATCAAGAAGATAGCGATAGTTATGTACAAACTGATGATTCACAAGCAGTTAATGATGTAAAATTAAAGTGTTATGGTAATTTAGCTGCATTACAAATGTTTCAAGGGTTCTTTTATCCTGCAATTGTAAATGATCCAGAAAATATTCAAAATTATCAAAATGGTACTAGTTTAACAAATACATTAAATGAAGCTGCGGCATCTGTTCATCCTGAAGATTCGACAGCATTAGAAAAACTTGGAAGTGCTGTTAAATGGTTATTTGAACCATTACCAATGAAAGTTTTTGATATTGTAAACGCGTTTAGAAATTCTGATGAAAATGATAATTCTGATTTTTCATTGGCGGATGCATATGATGTTGCTGTTGCTTCTGGTGATTTTGCTATATTTGAGCTGTTTACTGAAAATGTAGAAAGCGGTGAAATTAAATATACATTCTTAGCGTCAACGATTGCTGGTGGATTTGCTTGTTATGTATTATTATTATATTGTTTAGATGTTGCTGTAAGAGCAGTAAAACTTGCGTTTTATCAAATGATTGCACCATTCCCAATAATGATGAGAGTAGTACCTAAAAAAGGAACAGAAATATTTAATAATTGGCTCAAATGTGTAAGTACAACTTATTTTGAAATATTTTCAAGGCTTGCTATACTATATTTTGGAATGTTTTTTGTATCAAATATATTTACTTTAATGGGTGAAGGATTAAGTAGTAAGAATATTGGTTATAATTTGATGTCTGGTAGTTTATTTGGTGTAGGTGTTTGGCTTTTAGTGAAAGCTGTAATAATTTTAGGAATTTTTGCTTTTATGAAAAAACTTCCAGAATTATTAAAACAAATTGTACCATCTTCTGATAAATTCTCATTAAAATTATGGGATCATTTAAAAGATTCATTTGCTATACCTGCAGCAATTGGCGGATTTGCTGGTGGAATGGTTGCTAGTGGTGGTAATCCATTAGCAGGAATTAGAGCAGCTGGTAAAGGTTGGAAAGATAGTTCATTAGCTGGTATTGGTGCTGAACATAAAAGACGGCTTGCAAAACTAGAAGCGGATAAAAAATCTAGAGCTGCTGGTCAATCAACTACTGAAAGAATGGCACATCGAATGTTAGAAAGAGGAAGAGGATATTTAGGACTTGATTCAGGTGTAGATGAACTTAATAGAAAGATAGATAGAGGCGAAGGGTTAAGAAAAGGTACAACAATTACTGCAATTAATGATTCAATGGATAATATACAATTATTGGATAGCGAATCTCATCATATTGGTACTATTAATCGTGGAGATACTAGAATTTATGATAAAGATACTAAAACTAATGCTGAAACTAGTCTTGAAATGTGGAAAAGAAGACAATCTGATATTAAAGAAATTGCTAATAAATATGATGAAACTGCTTCAGGTATGAGAGCAGTTGCTAGTAGTGCTAAAGCTTTTGATGATGTTATGGAATCCAAATTATTAAAAGGAGATTCAAAATATACATTGCAATACTCAATGTTTAAAGATAATCAAGGAAAATATCATGTTGTTTATGGTGTAGATGAAAATGATTTCAAAAATAATTTAAGAGCAAAATTAAATGAGTTAGGTTATGCAGATGGAGACCAAAAAGATGCCTTAATTAACTCTCTATCAGAGTCAAGTTCAATAGGTAATTTAAGTACATTCCAAAATTATACGGCTGGTTTCTTAAGAAAGCATGATGGTGAAGATTTAGGTAATTCATATGATGAAATTAACCAATCTGGTACAAAAGCTATGGATGCATTAAAGAAACTTGCAGAAAGAGAATTAATATTAGGTGATGACAATGGTACTGGTAGAATGATTAAAGCTGGTCAAGGTAGTCTAAATACATTAATAAATAATATAGTTGCTGGTAAATTATTAGAACTTCAAGCAACAAGAGATGTTGATGGTACTATTACTAGCGCTACTTTAGATAGATTAAGTAATATTCAAGTGGGTTCTTATACTTTAGATTTAACTGCGCCTGGTTTTGAATCAAGATTACAAGCTGCTCTAAGGAATGGACAATTCACAGCTGATGAATTAATTTCAGCTTTGAAAAATTTAGAAACTGCCGCTACTAATGTTGAAACTGAAAAGACTAGTGATGCTGGTAAGATTAATCAAAGATTAAATGAAGCAGATTCTCAAGTTAAAGCTCATACAAGATTCATTGAAACTGGTAATAAAGCTATTGATATTGAAAAAAGAGGAAATGTATATACTGCACAACAAGCTACCACGGATTATATTAATAAAACAAAAGGCGGTAATAGTCAATGATTTTCTTTCTAATATTTATCATATCTTTTGTTATATATTTTCTAGTAGATTATATTATATTAAAACATTCTAAAAAGTTACAAATAAATGAATTTAAATATTTAAAGAAAAGATTTAAATATTCCAAGAAATTTGAAGAAACAAATAAAATAAAAGTGACTTGTAGTTTATTAAATGCATTAATTATGAGTGTTGTATGTACGGTAATGGTATATTGTAATTTTAAAGTTTATATATCATTACCTCTTGCATTTGTTTTATTAATATTACTTATATATAGTGTTTATGGTATATATGGTAATATATTAAAAAAGGTTGATGAAAATGAAAAAAATAAATAAAAAGGAAAAAACAATATCAACTAAAAAAAGTTTAATCGAATCATCATTATTCTTCGTTTTCTTTTTAATACTAATAGTTATTTATCCTAGTTTGGGTGGTTTTATCTTTTTATTATTTAGTGGAATATTGATGTTAATATTTGCAATAAGATATATAAATGAAAATAAGGACTAACGCAGTCCTTATTTTATTATTTCATCAATTAAACCATAATCTAATGCTTCTGAAGCGTCCATAAAATTATCTCGCTCAGTATCATTTTCAATTGTTTTTAAGTCTTTTCCTGTTACATTAGATAAAATAGAATTTAATTTATTTTTAATTTTTATAATTCTTTCTGCTGCTATTTTAATGTCAGTAGCTTGACCTTGAGTACCTCCAAGTGGTTGATGAATCATTATTTCAGAATTGGGTAAACTACATCTTTTACCTTTTGTACCATTTGCTAATAAGAATGCTCCCATACTTGCAGCAAGACCAATACAAATAGTTCTAACATCACTTTTAATATAATTCATTGTGTCATAAATTGCCATGCCACTTGTTATACTTCCACCGGGTGAATTAATATATAAATATATTTCATTATGATTTAAACTATCTAAATATAGTAATTCTGATACAACAATACTGGCTAAATTATCATTAATTTCGCCATTGACAAAAACTATACGATCATTTAATAACCTAGAGTATAAATCATAAGCATATTCTTTATTACTGCTTTTTTCAATAACTGTTGGAATTATATTCATTTTCTCACCTATAATTATAATATAAAAAATAGTAAGTTTTTATTCAAAAAATGTAAAAAATATGATACAATTTTTATGGTAAAGGGTTGGCTGTATGGAAAACATTATAATTACACTTACAAATGGTGCAAAAAATGAATTTGTTAAGAATACAACTTACTATGAAATTAGTAAGGAGTTTGGCTTGGGAAAAGAAATTTTAGGTGCTAAAGTTAATAACCAATTTGTTCCTTTAAATAAAAAGGCTACAACAAGTGAAATCGTTCAATTTGTAGACGTAACAGATGTTACCGGTAATAAGGTTTATAAAAGTGGGTTGAAATTTATTTTTGAAGTAGCTTTAAAAGAAGTATTTCCTACTTTAGAAATTACTTATCAACATAGTGTTCCAAAAGGTTTTCTTGGAGAAATTATTGGCGATAAAATGATTACTCAAGAAGATTTAAAAAAGATTAAAGTGGTAATGAATAAAATAATTGATGAAGATATACCAATTAAAAAGTTTACTGTAAAAAATAAAGAAGCAATTGATTTTTATAAAGAAAGAAATGGCTTAGAAAAAGCTTTAAATATTCAAAATATTTCAGACTCAGTTGTTACTTTATATGAGCTTAGAGGTAGATATAATTATTTTTATTCAGATATGCCTTATTCAACTGGTAGTATAAAAGATTATGATATTGTTTTTTTAGGAAGAAATAGAGTTGTATTTGTTGTGCCTAGTAAAGAAACTAATGGGGAATTACCGGAATATGTTCATTATGATAATATTATTAATTCATTTTTAGTTGGTAAGACATGGCTTGAAACATTAGATATGCAATATGTTACAAGTATTAATCAAACTATTGGAAGTGGCAAGATAAAAGAATTTATAAAATCTTGTGAATTAGTATTTAATATGAATATTTCTAAAGTAGTTGATGATATTAGTAATAATAGGAATATTAAATTTGTTTTGATTGCTGGACCTTCTTCTAGTGGTAAAACTACTACCACAAAAAGATTATCACAATATTTTTTAGCTAAAGGGTTTGACCCAATATGTTTATCTATTGATGATTACTTTTTAGAAAGAGTAGATTCACCAAGAGATGAATATGGTAATTATAATTTTGAATGTTTAGCAGCTATAGATATTAAATTATTTAATAAAGTATTAAAAGGATTATTAAATAATGAAGACGTATCATTACCAACATATAATTTTGTAACTGGTAAAAAAGAATATAATAATCAAGTTGTTCATTTAAAAGAAAATAGTATTATATTAATTGAAGGATTACATGCTTTAAATGATGAATTATTACCAGAGATTGATAATAAATTAAAATATAAAATATATTTAAGTCCGTTTATACCTCTTAATATAGATAAACATAATTATATTTCAACCATTGATTTAAGATTAATAAGAAGAATAATAAGAGATAATCGAACAAGAAATATATCGGTTAATGAAACCATTGATTTATGGCAGAGCGTTAGAAAGGGTGAAGAATTATATATATTCCCATTTATTCATCAAGCTGATACCATAATTAATACAGCTTTACCATATGAACTAGGGGTTTTAAAAGTGTATATTGAACCACTTTTAAGAAGTGTTAATATTGATAGTGATTATTATGAAGAAGCTAAAAGATTATTAAGCTTTTTAAAAGTGTTTTATCCAATAACAAGTGAATACGTTAATAAAGATTCGATACTAAGAGAATTTATAGGAGGAAATGATGATTAGAGTAGCGATTAATGGATTTGGAAGAATAGGAAGAATAGCATTTAGGGAGATGATTACAGGTACTGATTTTAATATTGTGGCAATTAATGATACTTCAAATGCTGAAGAATTATGTCATTTATTAAAATATGATACTATACATAGGTCATTCCATGAAAATGAAATAACATTTGAAGGTAATGAAATAATAATTAAAGGTCAAAAAAGAATTAAAGTATATTCTGAATTAGACCCAATTAATTTACCTTGGAAAGATTTAAATGTTGATTTAGTTTTAGAATGTACTGGTGCATTTACTGATTATGATGGTGCTCATAAGCATATTGAAGCTGGTGCTAAAAAAGTATTAATTTCAGCTCCTGGTAAAGGAAATATGAAAACTATAGTATATAATGTTAATGATAATATTTTAGATGGTAGTGAACAAATTGTTTCTAGTGCATCTTGTACAACAAATTGTTTAGCTCCAGTATTAAAAGTAATTGAAGATGCTTTTGGAATTGAAAAAGGTTTTATGAGTACCATTCATGCATTTACGAATGACCAAGCAACACTTGATATAACTCATAAAAAAGGAATATATGCAAGACGTGGTAGAGCTGCTAGCCAAAATATTATTCCAGCATCAACTGGTGCTGCTTCAGCTATTGGTTTAGTAATACCTTCATTACAAGGTAAGATGGATGGTGGAGCATTTAGAGTACCTGTTTGTGATGGCTCACTTATTGATGTCACTTTAGAATTAAAAAGTAATCCAACTGTAGAAAATATTAATGATTTATTTAAAAATAAACAAAATGAAACATTAAAGTTTACGACTGACCCTATTGTATCAAGTGATATTATTGGTAAAAGATGTGGTGCTTTAGTTGATGGACTTCTTACAAATTGTGTAGAAGTAGATGGTAAAAAATTATATAAAATTGTTGCATGGTATGATAATGAACTTGGTTATACTGTACAAATGTTAAGAACTGCTAAAGTTATGTTCAAATAAAAACCCTTAACTAAGGGCTTTTTTATGATATTAATAAATATTAATTATTTAACTATACAATCTAAAAGAAAAATTAAGGAGAAGTAAAAAATAATGAATAATGATATTCAATTTGAAAAAAACAATATAGTTTTTAATTATAGAGTAGCTATAGTTATAAGAAATGGTGAAAAAATATTAATACAAAAAGATGATAGAGCTAGTCATTATACATTGCCTGGTGGAAGATGTGAATTAGGTGAAAATTCTATTAAAGCTGGAATGAGGGAATTTAATGAAGAAGCAGGTATTGATATTACATTAAAAAAGAAAATTGGTATGATAGAGAACTTTTTCGTTTCTAGTTTTAATGGTAAAAATTATCATGAAATATTACTAATTCATGAATACGAATTTAATGATTATAATTTATATAGTAAATCATCAATAAATAATATTGAAGAAAAGAAGAAAGACCATTTAACTTATATATGGTTAAATACCTCTGAATTAAAAGAAGCAAATTTTAAACCTGAAATAATTTTGCAAATGATAGAGAATGAAGAATTTCAACATTATATATTTGATAAAGAGTTATAGTTAATAACACAAATTCTATATGTATGTAGATTTGTAAATAGAAATAATATTAAATACATATTAAAAGAAGCAAAATTTAATTGAAATTATAGTAAATAAAGCCTATATATTATTAATAAGATATTGTAAAGAGGCTTTTTTATAAATTAATTTCTTGATACTTTTAAAGTATTACTTGTATAATAAGTTCTATTTACTTCTTCACTATGAACTGGTATTTGATATAAATTAGATAAATAATCAAAATTAAAATCAATTTGTTTAACATTATTAATATCAATAATACCTAAATCATTAATTGCAGGTACATATGAGCCATTTTCTAAAGTAACTGGATTTGTTGAATCAAATAAAACTAGAGTATTGTTTTTCATTTTAAAAATGTTATAAGCATGTGTTTCAGTTTCATTATCAGCAGATAGTTTTCCAAAAATTATATAACTATTTAAACCAACTAGACTAGCTAAATTTTGGACAGTAGCACTTCTTTCAGAACATAAAGCTGAATTATTATGATAGAAATTTTTAATAGATATGTTTTTTTCATCTTTATTAGATAAGTAAATATTAATACGTTTTTGATAATCTCCTTTATAATCAAAAGTTTCTATTATATAATTTTGTAATGTACTAATAAGACTCATAATGCCATTGATATTTTTTGATTTAATAACTTTAATAAAATTAATATATAAATCAATATCATTTAGACAAAATGGATTAACCATGTTTGATGTTATAATAGATGAATTAGAATTTATATAACCATTATAAATAGTATTAGTACCATCATAATTATTAATTGTTGTTGGAGGTGTATTATTTTCTAAAATACTTAATCTATTTTTAACAAAATTAATAATATCTTCATCAGTGTTTAAATTATTTATTTCATTTAATGAATCTCTTAAATTAAACATTTTTATCATCCTTTACTTCAAATAAATATATATAATATTTTCTATCTTCATATACTTGACGAGATTTTTTAATTATTTTGTAATTTTTAAATAATAATGGTTCTTCTTCTTTTAACATTGGTTCACTATATTTAGTTATATAAACAATATGAGTTGTTGTTTTATTTTTAATATATTTTTTAAAAGAATCAATATTAGCAGGAAATTGTCGATATGAGAAATTATGCTTTTGAAAGAAATATGTAGTAGGTACCATATCAGTAACTGTATATAAACCACAATCTAAGAATCCCATATTAACTAAAGTAGCATTATCATAATCTTCAAGTATTTTAGCATATTCATATTGATAAAAGTAATCTTTACCTTTAAATAAGTAATCTTTATAATTAGCATTATCATAAGCAAATAAGTTAATTAACATAATAATAATTGCTAATATGATTGTATAAATTTTCCAAGGTATATTTTTAATAAATTCATCATATAAATTGAATATTGTAAGTAATGATATAGAACCAAATAATAAGATGATAAGTACATAATAACGATAGAATTTAAGCCCCCAAAAAGCTCCTAAAATAGTAATTAAGATAATTAATAAAAATAATAATTTAGTTCTTTTATTACAATCTAGTTTCCATATTAAAATTGGTGTTGATAATAATAAATAAAACATAATTGGATTAGTATATAAACTATTAAAGAATCCATCAAATAATTCATGTATTTTTTCTAAGAAAGTTAATTTATTATCAGAATAAGAAGTTATATTAATAATAAAGTAATTTTTAAAAAATGCTATAAAACCATGATTAATAAGAAAATAGATACTAAATATACCGAATGGAATAAACATACCTAATAAAAGAATTAATGGATATATAATAGCGTTTTTCCAATCTTTTTTTAATAAGTAATCAATAAAAATACTAAAAGTAAATCCTATCCAAAAACCTAATAAAGTATATTTACTTAATAAGACTAAACCAGCAATAATACCATTAATAAACATTTCTTTTTTAGTTAAATTTTGTACTTTAAAGTGTTTAAAAAAGTAATATAGAGAAATAAAAAAGAATGCTAAACATAATTCTTCAACGCTACCACCATGAGTAAATGCTTTTGATGTTGTTAAGATGGCAGTAAATAATGGAAGAATTATTAATGATGATTTAGTGCTTATAAATATTGTTAATGTTTTATATAAATAATATAAACCTATAGTAAAAACAATTAATTCAATAATAAATATACCTAAAAAAGATTTATGTGATATTAAATAACCTATTCCATATAATAAATATAAGAATGGTCCTTTTTGTTCAAATATATCTTTGTATGGTATTAATCCATGCATCATACTTTTTCCAACAGTAAAAAAAGCATTAGCGTCCATCCAATCATTAAAAGCATATAATGGTGAGTTTTTAGTTGTTAATAATAAAGTAATTAAAGTTGTCAAAAAACAATATAGTATTATATATTTTTGAGATTTATTCTTCAAAACACCACGCCCTAACACTAAAATAATTATATTACTAGTATAAAAAATGTGCAATATTTTATCCAAGAAACGATAGGAAATAGATGTAAAATTAAGAAGTTTTTAAGAATTTTTGTGTCGAAAAATTAGAACGTTTGTCGAAAGACTTGAAAAATGGAAAAAAGAATATTAATATCGAGTCTTCGAAAGGAGACAATTAAGATAAAAAATAATTATTTAAAATACGATAAAATATTCAAAAGTATAATAGTAAATAGATATGATACGAGATACATGAATAAATTATTAAGTGATATTTTAGAAAGAAAAGTAGAAGTTAAAGAATATTTGGATTTAGAATTAAAAGTAAAAAATAAAAATGAAAGAGCCAAGAGATTAGATGTAATATTAAAGACGAAAGATGATGACATAATAATAATGGAACTAAATAGTTGATAATGTCAATATAAAAATGTAGGTTTTGGCTAATATAATTATGTAGGAAAACCTACATTTTTATATTAGCAAA
>CANQBF010000002.1 GCA_947588895.1 uncultured Bacilli bacterium
AGCCATGTAATTTATTACATGGTACTTGACACTCGGGGGGGGTATTATATAATTATCTTATAAATAAAAAATAAACAAAAGTTATTAACAACAAGAAAGAAAGGGTTAGGATTTATGAAAAAAATAAGAGTGAAATATTTTGTATTAGGATTGTTATTATTGTTAGAAATAGTATCATTAACATTAATGTACAAATCAAGTCATAATAAAGAAGTAGTATTAGATGAAGTAAGTTTAAGAGACTTCTTAAAAAGTGATATGATATCAATAATGACAGATGAAACAGGAGATGGAATATATACAGAATATACTTCAAGTAGTACATTTCCAAGTAGTTACACATACAATGCTAGTAAAAGTCAATGCATAAATGAAAAAGGTAATGTAGTAAAAGATGTATTAACCTTTGATGGAACGAAAGCTATATTAACATCCAATGAAGGAATGCATTGTACATTATATTTTGATAAATGTGGAGGTCCAAAAGGAACAGTATTAGACGGAAAGACTGGAATTACCAAATGTGAAGTCGGAGGAATGTATCGCTATCAAGGAACAGATAATGTAAATAATTACATTTGCTTTGGAACAAGTAATAAATCAACATGTACAAGTTCAACAGGTAAATCCAAATATTTATACCGAATAATAGGAGTTACATCCGATGGCCAATTAAAATTAATATTAGCTGATAAATTTTCTAGTGTTTCTTGGGGATATCCGAATGGTGAATGTAACACAAATTCTTCAAAATGTGATTGGAATGGTTCCTATTTATTTAATTCCTTAAATGGAAAGGATAATAAATATGGTGGATCATTTATGAATAATAGCAATTATAGCTATTTAAATAATGATCAATGGAAAAAATTAATTGATACAAATCATAGTTGGAAATATGGTGTAATAAGTGATGATTCGAAAGTAAAAACATATAATGGTATTGATGTATATAATATTGAAAGTCAATTTAATAATACAGTAACTGCTGCAATAGGAGCTCCATATATTCATGATTTTTTACTTTCATATCCAGAAGGAAATCCAGGAAATAGTACAAATGTAAGTAAAAGTTGGATGATGCGAGATTTATCAAATTTAGTTAGCAGTTATGGTTATTGGTCAATGACGAAGAAAGAAAATAAAACTACTCCTTCAACTACACAAATAGCGGCTTATGCTTATGTTATAGGAGGTTCTGGTATTGGCTCTGATTTTACTGATCCAGATGTTTATTCAAGACCAGTATTTTATCTAAAATCAGATACTGTACTAAAATCAGGAAGTACAGGTAGTATGAGTGATCCATATTTAATAGACGGAATAACAGCGGAACCAGTAGAAAGAAAAACAAATTTAACGAGACTAGAAGAAAATGACTCTAGTAATAATTTATCTTCAAGTGAAGATGGTGGAATGTATAGATATAAAGGAACTAAAACACAAGTAACTAATAATTATATATGTTTTGGAACTACTAGTAAAACACAATGTGTAAATAATCAATCTAAATATTTATATAGGATAGTAGGAGTAACTAAAGCTGGATCAATGTTAATAATGTTACCTCAAAGATTTTCTCCAACACTTGATGATTATCCTACAAGTGGTTATTATGGATCTTCTGCAGCTGAGGCACAAGAAAGTGGTAAATGGAAAAATAGAATATGGAGTGACTCTAATATATATAAACAATTTCATGGAATTAAATATCTAGTTGGTTCTACAAGTAACTCATATTCTACAAATTTATATATTGACAGTAGTACTTATGATTATATGTCGTCAGGTAGTGAGTGGTTATCAAGAATAGATAGTCATGCTTGGAATTATCATGTAGTTACACTTCCAAGTACAATAAATAGTGGTTTTACAATTGAACAATTGGAAATTGATGACACAGGATTAACAACATCCAAAATAGGTGGGTTATACGTATATGATTATTTATATTCTGTTTCAAAAACTGGCTTTGTTGATTGTTTACAAAGTAGTGTACCATCAGCATGCACAAATGCTTGGTTAGCAGAATACGACAGATTAATATTTATGTCAAGAGATGAAATGAGTTGTCAAAGTAATAATCAATCATGTTTTTTTCCTTTTATTGCATTAAATTCTGGTAGAGCTACAGGTGGAGGTTCTACAGCATATAATTATTTAGCCTTTTATATAGGTAATAAGGAAGAAATAGAAAGTGGTACAGGTAGTAAAACTAATCCTTATATATTATCAAGTTATAAAAATATATCTTGTTCAATAACTCCTACTTATAGTAATAATCAAATAAATTTAGGTTCAAACGTACAAGATTCATCTGGTAATACAGTTTCTACTTTAGATAGTAGTGCTACTGGTGTATATTCTAAGACGGTTACAAGTGGGTCAAATAGTGCAACATGTTACATAAATATTCGAAATCCATTAACCAAATATAATTTAGTAACTCACTCAGTTGTGACAACAGCTAGTGGCACTACTGAATCAACTGGTGTATCAGGTACTTATGCAACATCATCTGAATGTAGCTCTCATGCTGGTACTGAGGAGTCAAGTGATGCATATCATTCATCTCGTATAGAGAAATATTGTGTATCAGCTAGTTATTGTCCTATTGGTTATAAATCGATTGGATCAAAATGTTATGGATATTAATCTTAAATATACAATAGACTAAATGGATTAAGGCATTAATGTTTTATAATAATAAATTAAATACTCGTCAACGAAGACGTTAAAATAGAATAAACTTAACCCTGAGAGATAGCAATATCTCTCTTTTTGTATAAAATAAATAACTGATAGATAAATTCCATCAGTTATTTAACTTAAAAATTCTTTTCTGAATATTCATGAGAATAATTAATTCTTTCCATAAATTCAACATAATCTAAATAAATCATTCTTATTAAGTACCAATTACCATTAACTGGGTCACTTAAAATTAAATGGTCTCTACCAGCTTCTTCAATTATACCAGAATAAATTTTATTTTGCCATTCACTACTGTCAGGATATGAAACATAAGCATTAACTCTTTTACCTTTATTAAGTCTTAATATATTTTCAATATAGCTTTGTTCCATAGGCATTTGTGATTGACTAGATATATTTCCTGGAGGACTTGAAGGTATTGTTTGCATTGGCATATCCATCGTTGGAAATGTTGGATTTTGATAAAAATTACCATTCATTGTTCAATTCACCTCTCTAAATTGTATGAAATATTAATGAAATTATTAGTTATAATATGGACTTTAATTTGATATTTTGATAGAATTATAATAGGTTGGTTAGTATGAAAAAAATAAAGTTAAGTAAAGATAATATTGATTTAATAATAACTGGCGCTTCTTTTGTTCTAGGTACTTTTGGCCTAGCTTTATGTTATAACTTATTTTATTCTCCCAATAAACTAGTTGTTGGTGGAATGACAGGCCTTGGAATAGTTATTCAAGAAGTAACTGGTTTTAATGCTCAATTATTTATTTATGTTTCCAGTTTTATTCTATTAATTGCTAGCTACTTTTGGTTAGGTAAAGATGAAACAAAAAGAATAGTTATAGGTACTTTTCTATATCCATTATTTATTACCTTTACTAAACCAATTGCGAATGTTTTATTACCATATTTAACATTTCATGAAATGTTAGTTACAGTTGTTTTAGCAGGTTTATTATACGGTTTTAGTAATGGCCTTGTTTATAAATTTGGTTATTCAACTGGAGGTAGTGATGTTTTAGTAAGATTAGGTTGTAAATTTTTTCATATTAGTGAAGGTCAAGGAGTTCTATTTATTAATATTTTAATAATAATGGCTGGAGCTTTTGTATTTGGTGTTGAAACAGCAGTTTATGCAATAATAATTATCGTTATTGGTTCAATATTAGTTGATAAAATTATTATTGGTATATCAGATAGTAAAAAATTTATGATATATACTAGAGAAGCTAAAGATGTAAGACGTTTGATTGAAGAAACATTTAAAACAGGATTTACTATTTTTCCAACAGTTGGTGGTTATTCTCATATAAGAGGAGCCATGATAATGTGTGTAATAAGTAATCGAGATGTTAATTTATTTAAAGAAAAATTATTAGAAATTGATTCCAATGCATTTTTTGTTATAAGTGATTGTTATCAAGTTCAAGGAGGAATAAAAAGGTCAAATCTACCATTTATGTAAAGTAGATAAATTGATATAATTAGATTAGGAGTATAAGTATGAAGTTTATTGAACTTAAAAATGTAAATAAAACTTATTCAACTGGAGTTACAGCCCTAGCAGACCTTTCGGTAGAAATTGAAAAAGGTGAATTTGTCTTTGTTATCGGTCATACCGCATCAGGAAAAAGTACCTTTATTAAAATGTTATATCGAGAAGAAAAACCCACTAAAGGTAGTGTTATAGTTGGTGGTGTTAATGTTGCTAAATTAAGAAATAGAAAAGTTTATAAATTAAGAAGAAAAATTGGTGTAGTATTTCAAGACTTTAAATTATTACCTAAATTAACAGTCTATGAAAATGTTGCATTTGCATTAGAATGTTTAGGATTAAAAGCTAAAGATATTAAACCAAAAGTAATGAAAGCAATTGAAATTGTTGGCTTAAAAGAAAAGACTAGAAGCTTTCCTCATCAATTATCAGGTGGTGAACAACAAAGAGTATGTATTGCAAGAGCAATAGTTAATGAGCCAAAGTTACTTATTTGTGATGAACCAACAGGAAACTTAGACCCTGAGACAAGTAAGGAAATAATGAAAGTAATAAGTAATATTAATAAAGATTTAAAAACAACTGTTATTATGGCAACTCATGATAAAGAAATCGTTAATAGAATGAAAAAAAGAGTTTTATTAATTGAACATGGGGTATTAACAGGTGATTACTTGAAAGGAAGTTACAAGTCTCATGAAAATGTTTAGAATAATTGGAAGAAGTATTAGAGATGCTTTTAAAAGTGTATTTCGTAATTTTAGTTTAAGTATGGCCTCAATATTATGTGCTACTATTACCCTATTAGTTGTTGGTATTTCCTTAATTATTGCTGGTAATATTGATAATGCTACTAAAAGTTTAGAAAAAGAATTAAATATTGTAGTATATCTTGATAAAAGTGCAACTGAATATGATGCAATGGAACTTAAAAGTAAGATTGAAGCAATAGCTAATGTTGAAAAAGTTGAATATAAAAGTAAAGAATCATGGAAAAGTGAAATGAGTGAATATAATCCATCATTTGGTACTGTTTTTGAAAATTATGAAGATAATCCTCTTTTAGATTCATTTGTAGTAACTGTTAATAATTCTAAAAGTTTAGATAAAGTAACTAAACAAATTAGAGAATTAGAATTAATTGAAAGTGCTAATTATGGTGAAGATACAGTAAACACTATGGTTTCAGTATTTGATGTTGTTAAAAAAACTACGATTGTAGTTTTAATAGCATTAATTTTTGTAACAGCTTTTTTAATTAGTAATACTATTAAATTAACAATTTATTCAAGAAGAAGTGAAATAGAAATTATGCGTTTAGTTGGTGGAAGTAATGCTGCCATTAAATTACCATTTGTTTTTGAAGGATTTGTAATAGGTTTATTAGGTTCTATTATTCCCATAATTGTTATTGTTTATGGTTATATAATAGCATTTGAAAGATTAGATGGACATATTATAACTGATATTATTAAACTAATCAGTCCATACAATTTTGTCTTTATAATTGCTGGAATTATTGCTTTACTTGGAGCTTTAATTGGTATGTTTGGCTCACTAAGAGCAGTTAGAAAGTATTTGAAAGTATGAAAAAGGGTTTTAAATTAATTGGCATTATTCTAGTTTTAATGTTGTTATTTAATATTCCTAAAGTAAATGCTGCGATAAAAAAAGGTGATACACTTGGGGATTTAAAAAAACAATTAACAAGTTTAAAAAATAAGAAGAAAGCTCAAGAGAATGAAAAGAAAAAAACAGAAGCTGAAATAAAACAAAATCAAGCTAATATGGAACAAGCTGAAATTGATTTATATAAAGCAAAAGAAGAAGTTGAAAACTTAAAAGTAAGAATAGAAAAAACTAATAGTGAATTAGAGAAAAAGAAAAAAGAAAGCGAAGAATTATTAGTTTTATATCAAAAACTTCAAGAAGATAATATTTATTTTGAATATGTTACTGGTGCTTCAACTATGACCGAATTAATCATGCGAATGGATGCAATAAAACAATTAACCGATTATAATGAACAACAATTAACTGAGTTAGAAATGTTAGTAAATAATAATAATAAAATGACTAAAGAATTAGATAATTATCAAGTTGAATTAGATAAAAAAATTGAAAAATATAATCAAACAATTGACGAACTTGGTGATAAAGTAGCAGACCTTGTTGAAGGAGCAGTTACTATTGATGAAGAAATTTCTACCATGAGTGAACTAGTTAAATATTATCAAGATTTAGGTTGTAAAGATGACCAAGATTTAATTGCTTGTGTAGAAATAGCTAATAATGATAGATGGGTAAAACCTGTTACCAAAGGTAGAATTAATAGTTTATTCGGACTTAGATTTCATCCAACTCAACATGTTTGGAAAAATCATAATGGTATAGATATTGGTGTTTCTGAAGGTACACCAGTTTATGCAGCTGCAGCAGGTCAAGTTGGTGCTATTGTCAAAAAATCATCTTGTGGTGGTAATATGATGTATATTTGGACTTATATTAAAGGAAAACCATATACCTATGTTTATATGCATTTAAGTGCCTTTAAGAAAAATGTTGGCGATAAAGTTACTATCAATGATGTAGTTGCATTATCCGGTGGAGGTACATCATCATATAAAAATGGTGGCTATGATAAATGTACTACTGGTGCTCACTTACACTTTGGTATATCGGAAGGACACCATTTTGGAGCTCCAAATGATTTATCATTATCTAAATTTAATTCTTATTTAATAAATCCTCCAGGATTTCCAGGATTATATGAGTGGTTTTATAGTAGATTTTAAGGAAGTATATCTTCCTTTTTTTATGATCAACTTTATCTAGTTTTATTTAATAATAAATGATAAAATTATATTGTGATGAAATATGAAAAAAATTGTAATTTTTGGTGGAGGAAGTGGACTTTCTCAAATATTAAAAGGTTTAAAATTATTTCCTGTTGATATAACTGCAGTTGTAACAATGTCCGATAATGGTAAAAGTACAGGAAAATTAAGAAAAGAATATAATACACCTGCAGTTGGCGATATATCAAAAGTATTATTAGAAATGGCAAATTGTGATAATGAAATAAAAGAATTAATGAATTATCGTTTTAGTAAAGATTCTTCATTAGATAATCATTCAATTAAGAATTTATTATTAACAGCACTTTTAGACCTAAAAGGTAATTTTAGTAATGCAATACCTGTATTTGAAAAATTACTAAATACTAAAGGTAATATTTTACCATTAACTGAAGATAATGTTGATTTAGTTGCTTATACTAAAGATGGGGAAAAATTACTTGGAGAAGCTGAAATAACTAAATCAACTAAGATAAAAGAAAGAATTGCATATTCAAAAGAGATTACGATTAATCCAAGAGTATTTGATGCGATAAAAAAAGCTGATTTAATTATTTTTTCCTGTGGTAGTTTAATGACTAGTATAATACCTCATTTATTAAATAAAGAATTAAATATGACTATAAATAATAGTAAAGCTAAAAAATTATATGTATGTAATATGTTTACGCAACCAGGTGAAACTGATGACTTTAAAGTTAGTGATCATATTAAATTAATTGAAAAATATTTAGGGGAAAATACAATTAATGCTGTAATAGCGAATAATAAAAAAATGAGTTCAGAATTAGTTAAAAAATATTATAAGAAAGAGCAAAAAGACCCAGTAATATTAGATAATAAAAAATTAAAAGATATGAATATATATCTTATTGAAGATAAATTATATAAAATAGAAGAAAATGTTTATCGTCATGATTCTTTAAAAACTGCATACTTAATTTTTTCTTATTTAATGGAAGGTGAAAGAAATGACATTCACAACTAGATTAAAAGAGGAAATAAGTAAAATTGATAATAATGATTTAGAAAATAGAAGTTTAATTGAAGCTTTTTTAAAGTATAATGCTGTAATTAAAACTAAAAGTATAACCATAACTTTAGAAAATGCCTCAGTTACAAGATATATTTATAAAATTATTAAAAGTGTTTTTGATGTTCAACCCAAGATAATAGTACGTATTCAAAAAAGATTTCATATTAAACAAATCTATATTTTAGAAATTCATGATAAAATTGATTTTATAAAAGAAGTAATTAATTTAAATAAGAAATCTAATTTAGATAGTGATGAAGAAAAAGTTGCCTATTTAAAAGGAGCTTTTTTAGGCATTGGTAATGTTTCTAATCCCAAGACTAGTGGTTATCACTTAGAATTTATTTTACAAAAAGAATCTGATGCTAAATATATTTGTCAATTATTAAATTATTTTCATTTAAATGCTAAAGTAATTAAAAGAGGTAATAAGTTTATTACTTATATAAAAATGAGTGAGAGTATTAGTGATTTAATCAAAATGTTTAGGGCCGTTAATTCTTTATTTGAATTTGAAGATACAAGAATTTATCGTGACCATAAAAACATGGTAAATAGATTAAATAATTGTGAACTTGCTAATCAAGAAAAAAGTATTAAATGTGGTTTAAGTCAATTAGAAGATATTGCCTTTTTAGAAAAAAATGATTTAACTAAGTTATTAGATGATAAAGTATTAACTGTTATTAATTATCGTAAAAAATATCCCGATGTATCTTTACAAGAACTAGCAGATATTATTTCGATGGAAACTGATTATAAAGTTGGTAAATCAGGGGTTAATCATCATTTTAGATTAATTAAAAAATTAAAAGAAAAGTATATGAATTATAAGGAGTGATATTATAAAAACTGATGTTACGATATTAAGTACTAATATTAGTAAAGATATATTAAATGATTATTTAGAATATCAAGTAATTGATGATAATTTTATTAAAGAAAAATTATTGGAATATAAAAAAATAATTTTCTTTAATATTTTAAATAATATAGATGAAAAAGAAGTAAAAGAATTATTCCAATATTTAAAAGATAATAATATCGTATTTATTAATATTACTAATAATGTTGAACTTGCTTTATTAACATCTTATTTAATAATATATGATAATAGTAAAATAATTACTGAAGGTAATACTTTAGATGTTTTACAAGAAGAAAAATTATTAAAAAGATTTGGTTTATCTCTTCCATTTATGGTTGAATTATCTCTTTTACTTAAAGATTATAATCTTGTAGATAAAATTTATTTAGATAAAGAAAGTTTGGTTGACTATTTATGGAAATAAAAGATATATTAAATAATTATGGTGTTATTGGAGTTATTAGTAATTATCAAAATAATTTAAATAAAGATAAAATGGTTATTGAACTTAATATTAATAATTTAAATAATGCTTTAAAAATGGTTGGGCTTAATGATACATTTATTAATAAAAAAGTTAAAGATTTATCACTTAGTGAACAAACAAAATTAGATTTAGCTACAAAGTTAACAAATGATATTATTATAATAGGTAATTTAGCTAATACTCTTAATTATAAAGATTTAGATTTTATTAAGAAATTATTATTAAAATTAAATAAAGAATATAATAAAAAAATTGTTGTTATTGATAATAAAGTAGATGTATTTTTTAATCTAACAAAGAAAATTATTGTTTTACAAAATAAAACTATCTTATATGAAACTGAAGATTATTTTGATGATAATTTATATAAGTATGTTAGAATGCCTAAAATAATTGAATTTATAAAATATGTTAATAAAGATAATAAAAAATTAGATAATAATATTGATATTTATGAATTAATTAAGGATATTTACCGGAGTGTATCATGAAAATTATGATGGTAATTGCTTATGATGGCTCAAAATTTAAAGGATTTCAAAGACAAAATAATGTTAGAAATGTTCAAGGAGAATTAGAAAAAGCTTTAAGTAAAATTTATAATGAAGATATTGTTATTAAAGGTGCTGGTAGAACAGATGCTTTAGTCCATGCTACTCATCAAGTAATTCATTACTGTACTAATAAAAAGATTGATGATTTAAAAAATAAATTAAATAGTTTATTAAAAGATATTAAAGTTTTAAAAATAAAAAAGGTAACTGATGATTTTCATGCTAGACATAGTGTTAAATTAAAAACTTATCTATATAAATTAGATATCACTGGTTTAAAAGATAGTAACTATTATGGTATTTGTAAAAGTAAATTAAATATTAAGAAAATGCAAGAAGCTAGTCAGTTATTTTTAGGATGTCATGATTTTAGAAATTTTGTTGGTGGCGAAAAAGATAATTATCAAACAACAATTACAAATATCAAAATATATCAATATAATAAAACTATCTATTTTAAATTTACTGGTTATGCTTTTTATAGATATATGGTTCGTAATTTAGTCGGCGCTTTAATCCATTTAGGTAAAGGTAAAGTAGATATTAATACGATTAAAAATATGTTAGATATTAATGAATCAGTAAAAAGATTGCCAACAGCAAGTCCTAGTGGTTTATATTTAATAGACATAAAATATTAAACCAAAAGTCAATAAGAAAATAGCAAATTTGACAAAAATATACATTAGTGGTATAATCTTTTCTAGTTTGAGGGGGTTATAATATTGAGTGATGATATTAAATATCTTGATTATTCAATTATGACATTAAATTTATCAACTAGAGCATCAAATATTTTAATGCATAATGGTATTTATACAATTGGAGATTTATTAATTATAAAATATAATGATTTAAAGATAAAACCTAAAATGGGCGAGAAATCTTTTTATGAAATAGTTAACGCAATTCATAATTTAGGATTAGTTTTATTTGATGAAGATAAAACTAATGTTAGTGATGAACTTATAATAGCAATAAATAATTATAAAGAAAATAAAGAATTAATTGCTAAGAATAATGAAAACGAACAAAAAGAAAATATTATTAAATATAATAATTTAATTAATAAATATGATTTATATAATTTATCAATTTTAAATTTACATTTACCAGCTGAGATTTATAATACGTTAAAAAATAATAATTTTTTAACACTTGGAAGTATTTTAAAGTATGAATCTATACATTTCTTACATGTATTTAAAGATAGTGCTAGTTATGGTGCTTTTAGATATATTATAAAATCTCATGGTTTTGTATTTAACGAGGAAATACATACTATAAATGAAAATAATATTAAGTTATTAGAAAATTTTATTGATACATTAATTATAACTAATAATAATGATGATGTTAAAAAAGATATAGTTGATTATTTAAAACAAATCCAAGAATGTAGAGAATTATTAAGTGTTACATATAGTAAATTACAAGAATTAAATGAAAATGTTATAAAATATATAGAAGAAAATAATGATAGAGATGGGGGAATAAAATATGGAAAGTGAAATTAATTATTTTGTAGGAGAATTATATATTTTAAAAGATAATATAGTAGATGAAATTGTTAAAGAAAGTGGATTTGAATGGTTAAAAGACTTAGAAATAGGTTCTGTTGCTGCGAATAGTTTTTGGCGAATTACACCAGTTGATGAAAATAATGTTAAATTACAATTAATGTGTCGAAATATTAATCTTGAATATTATATGTCTTTAGAAGAAGCTAAAAAGAGTTTTATTAAATTAACAAACTTTTTAAAAAGTGCTAATTTTATTGGTCGTTCAATATCATCAATGAAAAGAGTTGAAAATAACTTTAATGTTGAATTATATTCTGATTTAAATATGAAAGATAAAATTATAGCATTATTTGAAAATGATAATATAGTATTAGTAAAAAATGGCGAAGAATATCAATTATTAGATGCTAATAGTATTAATGATGGAAATCATAAATTAAGTTCTTATAGTTTTCCAGAATATAATGATATACCATATATATTACGAGAAATATATTTACAAGAAAATGGAAAAAGTAGAAGAAGATAGTCGGTTTTATATGAATTTTACTTTAAAAAGTGCGATTTTGATTGACAAGATTGCACTTTTTCCATATAATTTAATATGGTACATTTTATTTATGAAGTTTATTTAGCCGTGGGAAAGCAAAAATAAATAACATAATGGAAGGAATTAATTATGAAAACATTTATGCAAACAAAAGAAACAGTTGAAAGATGTTGGTATGTAATTGATGCTGAAGACCAAATATTAGGCCGTGTAGCATCTAAAGCCGCACATATATTACGTGGAAAAAATAAACCAACTTATACACCATATGTTGATTGTGGTGATTATGTCATTATCATTAATGCTTCAAAAGTTAGATTAACTGGTAAGAAATTAACTGATAAGAAATACTATAATCATTCTGGATATCCAGGAGGATTAAGAGAAAGAAATGCTAAAACTATGATTGAAAGCTATCCTGAAGAAATGCTTGAAAGAGCAATTAAAGGAATGCTTCCACATAATAGTTTAGGAAGAGCTATGGGTAAGAAATTATTTGTTTATAGAGATGCAAATCATAAACATGAAGCTCAAAAACCAATAGCAATAGAAATTGATTAGGAGGACATATGGCAAATAAACAAGTTTGGACTGCAACCGGAAGAAGAAAACAATCAGTTGCTCGTGTAACTTTAGTTGGTGGTACTGGTAATATTACTGTTAATGGTAAAGATGTAAATGATTACATGCCATTTGCAACATTAGTTATGGATTTAAAACAACCATTAGTATTAACTAATAACGAAAATAGATTTGATATAACTGTAAATGTTAATGGTGGTGGATTCAGTGGACAAGCTGGAGCTATTAGATTAGCTATTACTAGAGCATTATTAAAATTTGATGCTAATACTGACCAAACTAGAGAAGATAGTTATAGACATATCTTAAAAACTAATGGTTTTGTAACTAGAGACCCAAGAGTTAAAGAACGTAAAAAATATGGTTTAAAGAAAGCACGTCGTGCTCCACAATTTAGTAAACGTTAAAATCAAATGTTTCTTATACCTCGTACACATTATGTGTTACGGGGTTTTATTTTGTTAATAAAAATAATTGATTTTTTATAAAAAAAATGATATAAATATATTGCAGGAGAAAATCCTGATGTTAATATACCTAAAATGGTATTAATATTATGATTGATATTAATCATAATATTATATAGAATAATTTAAGGGTGTAAATTTTCTTCTTGCACTAACGCCTTAATTTTTTAAGGTTAGAGTAGGTTATACCGAAAGAATACATGTAGAGACTGGGAGACTACTAAATTATTCTAAAAAGGCCCGTAGTATTTTATACTATGGGCTAATTTATTTTACAGGGAGTTTTAAAATGGCAAAAAATAACATTTATAAAGTAGTGGGCACAATATCAAATGAAATAATAAATAAATATAAATTATTTGAATATAAACATTTACCTATTATTCAGACTTTATCGTTATATATTCATGTTGCCAAACATGTTAACGAATTTTTAAGCATTGATAGTTATAATAACACAATTACTAATATTCCAAAAATAATAGATGATCCTAATTTTGTTTATTACGATCCACACAAATTATCATTACTCTATTTTAAAGAATTGAAAGAAGATGTATGTGTTGTTGTTAAATTAAATTTAAGAAAAAATAAGAATCCATATGTTGCTACAGTATATCCGGTAAATAAACGGAAAATTGAAAAACTTAAAGAATTAAGTTATATTATAAATAGATAATAAATTAATAATTTATGTTACTTTATATCTTGTAAACAATTATTAGTACGGGGTTTTGTTTTGTCAAACTATTTATTGGAAAATAATATGTAATATGTTAAAATAATATGTATCTTTTATGGGAGGTTTTTATGAATATAGTTTTTTTAGATATTGATGGTGTTGTTAATACGCCACTTTTAGATACTGAACCATTTGATTTAATAAATGGTAAAACAAAGAAAGATGGTTTTTATTATGGACTTGCTTTTCCAACCGATAAGAAGTTATATAATCGTCAAGCTATAATGTTATTAAATAAGTTGTGCATTGAATATGATGCCAAAATTGTTATATCATCTACTTGGAAAGTTCTAGGAATAACATATTTGAAAGAATTACTAGTTAATTCCGGATTAATTGATTCTATTGAAGTAATAGATACAACACCTCATGTTGAAGATTTTAGATTAACAAGAGGAGAAGAAATTCAAGAATATTTAGATAATCATCCAGAAGTAGTTAATTATGTTATATTAGATGATGAAGATAGAATGCTTCCATCTCAACAAGAACACTTTGTTAAAATTAATTATTATGTAGGTATTTCTATACCTGATTATGAACATGCCAAAATGATATTTAATAAAACATTAGACAAAGATTATGAATTAAAAAGAGAAAAATAAGTATGACAAGAGTTAATCATTCTTTTCCACCATTTTATGATAAAAATAGTGAAATATTAATACTGGGTTCTTTTCCATCAGTTAAATCACGAGAATTAAGTTTTTATTATATGCATAATCAAAATAGATTTTGGATAGTATTAGAAAAAGTATATGAAACTAAGATTGGGGATAGTATTTTAGACAAACAAGAATTTTTAAAAAAGAATCATATTGCTTTGTGGGATGTAATTGAATCATGTGAAATAAATAATTCTAGTGATTCATCAATAAAAAATATTAAAGTTAATAATATAAATAAAATAATAAAAGAAACTAATATTACTAAAATATATACTACTGGTAAAAAAGCTTATGAATTATATAATAAATATATTTTATCAAAAACTAAAATTAATGCTATATATTTATATTCACCATCACCTGCTAATTGTGCAATACCATTTGCTAAAATTGTTGAAAACTATAAAGTTATCAACAAAAAATAATAATAATTACTTTTCAAAACGTATAATAATTGTTATTATTATACTAGAGGTATAAATATGAAGAAGCAAATAATTAAAGTAGCTTTAGGTGTAATAGTAGTATTAACAATTCTTTTCTCATCTGTAACAATTTCTATAGTGCATGCTACTAAAAAAATATATACTAACCCAAATATATTTAGTTATAATTTTGTGTATGCATTAGATAATGTAGAATATAATATTAAAATATTATATAATTCAATAACTATAGAGCCAAAGTGTATTGATATTTGTGATGAAGATTTAAATAAAAAAGAATTTAATTATTCAGAAGAAAATTATATTAGATTAAAAAATTTTATTAATAATTTAAATGTTGACATATTAAGTCAAAAAACAATTACTAAAAAAGATTTAAGCGATTATGAAGATAGAGTTATACTAGCTATTATTAATGGCGAATATGATTTTGAATTAAATGTCTAAAATTTTTAATTGCATCATATATATTGTTAATTGCATCATTTTATGTTATAATGATGCAAATGAAAGAAGATGATGCAAATGAGAACTTTTGATTTAATAAAAGAATCTCAATCTTTAATGAATAATAATATTGTGAATTTGCTATCTAGTATTCATGAATATAAAGGAAAACAAGAATTATATATTGAAGCAAAACCTGATATTCTTTCTAATTTATTATCGATTGCTAAAATACAAAGTACAAGTTCTTCAAATAAAATTGAAGGTATTTATACAACTGATGAAAGAATTAATAAACTTGTTAATAATAAAGTCAAGCCTAAGAATAGAAATGAAGAAGAAATAGCAGGTTATAGAGATGTGTTAAATACCATTCATGAAAATTATGACTATATTGATATTAGTTCTAATATTATTTTACAATTACATCGCGATTTATATAAGTATTCAGGAAAAACTTATGGTGGTAAATTTAAAAATACACAAAATTATATCGAAGAAACTCTTGAAGATGGTACAAAAGTAATTAGATTTATGCCATTATCACCTGTAGAAACACCAGTTGCGATTGAAATGTTATGTAATAATTATAACGATATTATAAATAAAGGAGATATAGACCCGTTATTAATAATTCCAATTTTTATTTTTGATTTTGTATCAATTCATCCATTTAATGATGGCAATGGAAGAATGAGTAGATTACTAACTCTTTTATTACTATATCAAGCTGGATATATTGTAGGTAAATATATTAGTATTGAAAAAATAATTGAAGAAACAAAAGAAACTTATTATGATTCATTAAAAAATAGCTCAATTAATTGGCATAATAATAAAAATGATTATTCTTATTTTGTGGAATATTATCTTGGAGTTATTTTAAAAGCATATAAAGAATTTACTTCAAGAGTAGAATATATAACTAATAAAAAAATGACTGCAAAAGAAAGAATTTCTACAATCTTTAAAGAAAGTGTTTCACCAATAAGTAAAGCTTATTTAATTGAAAGATGTCCTGATATAAGTGAAACGACAATAGAAAGAGTTTTAAGTAATTTATTAAAAGAAGATAAGATTGATAAAATATCAGGTGGTAGATTTACGGAATATAAATGGATAGGAAAATGATTGATGAAAAAAGATATGGATAATTTAAAATTTATAAATGCATTAAAAAATAATGATAAATACACAATGGAAGTAGAGCAACAACCATCTAAAGATTTTGCTGATGCGCTAAAGGAACTAGATTATATGGAAAAACACCCTGAAAAATATAAAATTTATCACGATGCTGACAAAATGTTTAATGATATTTTAAATGAAGAATGATACAATAATTTTATATTTAATATGTAAATTAAATTATAAATAATAAAAATGTAACTTTAATTGGTTACATTCTTTTTAATTTGTTATTAAATAATTTTTGTAAATTATTTTCTTCGTTAAAACCAAAACATTCTGGATTTTCTTGAATTATATTTATCAATTCTATCATTTCATTAGCTTCAAATTTACCTTTAGTAAGCATTTTAGTATCATTTGTAATAGTTAATGCGATACTAAGAGGTATTGTTTGAGTAAATTCTATATTAGAGCAATCAGTCATGATTTTATCATTAACGTCATATAAAACTCTTTCACTAAAATCAAAAATATTAAGATATTCTTTTCCAACTAGATTTTTATATACTGGCCAGCATCCCATTGTATAGCCATTTAAACGATATTCGGTGGTATGTTCTGTTACGTTATATTTTTTGGCATCAAGAAATACTCCAAAGTCATGAAAACTAAAGCCTTGAACACCAATAAAATGTTTATATTCAAAATTACTTTTTTCACATATTACATATCTATAGATAAATCCATCCCCTACAGGAGTTTTAATTTGACCAATTATACAGTTACCAATATTGAATGTGCATGTGTACATGTTTAAAATTCCCCTCCATTTCATGAAAAACTATTATAAAGCAATATTATACTAATGTCAAACGGTTATTTTTTAAGCTATTATTTTAATATCATCATCAAATATAGTAATCAATTTTGAAATTATAAATTATTATTTTATAAAGTTAATTTCTTAAAATAACATAAACATAAAAGTAAATAAATAAAATATATTATATGAAAAGATATTATTTTGTTTTATTTACTTTTTTTATATGTGTTTTAGTTTTGTATGCTTATAAAGTTGAAGCTATACTTCCTTTAAGTGGTAAAGTAATCGTTGTTGATGCTGGACACGGAAAAGAAGATCCGGGAACAAGTGTTGGTAATTTATATGAAAAAGATTTAAATTTAAATATAAGTTTATACTTAGAAAAAGAATTATCTAAAAAGGGGGCAATTGTAATATTAACTAGAGATGGAGATTATGATTTATCTACTCCAAATGCTACATATAGAAAGAAAAGTGATTTTGATAATCGAATTAAATTAATAAATAATAGTAAAGCTAATATGTATTTAAGTATTCATATTAATTTTTATAGTGATTTAAATTATAAAGGACCTCAAATATTTTATACTAAAGAAAATAAAAAGATAGCAAGTACTATTCAAGAAGTTATGAATACTTTATTAAATGGTAATCGAGAAATAAAAACAATGCCTGATATATATATGTATAAAAGATTAAAAGTGCCAGGTGTTTTAATTGAATGTGGTTTTTTATCAAATTATGAAGAAAGAAATTTACTGAAAACAAAAGAATACCAAGAAAAATTGGCAAAGTCTATTACTGACGGAGTAATTGAATATTTTTCAAATTAAGATTTTTGATTAAATCTAATAATTCATTTATATCTAAATTATCATGAAGTATTTTATAAGCAATAGTATTTAATTCAATACATATTTGTAATACCATCTCATATAATTCCATAAAAGAATAATTATATATTTCTTTATCATTATTTGGATGATGCCATTTTTCTTTATCACTATTTAAAACTCTATCATCAAAATCTTTAAATGAAAAAGTTAATTGGGAAAATTTAATATCTTTACTAAATATATCAAATAATTTATAAAAAGAAGCTTTATGTAAATTATAATCATTTATTAAATATTTATATATAAAATAGCCATTATTATGAGAAGTATTAAATATTTTACCTATACCTTTTTCATTATAAGTTTTATAAAATACTTCATCTAATAAATCTTTTAAATCTTTATTAAAATGTAATCTAGGCATTAAAGTTTTATATATTTTATTATTCCATTTAGTATCATTAAATAAAGTATATAAATAACTATCTAACATAAATTCAATTTTAGTATGAGGTATATTTAAATATTTAACCATATAATTAATATATGGGTGTATTAAAGTATCCATTGTTAAATGATTAATAAAACCATAAACTATACTATAATCATTATTCATTTTATTACTTTTGATATAATTAATTAAATTATCAAAAAAGATATCTAAATTCTTTTTATGAGCTTTAACTCCAAATTTTTTATAATAAAAAAGTTTATAATGATAATATAAGTTATCAAAACCTTGATTAAACATATTATAATATTCAATATTATTAATATCTTTTTGAATATTTTTATCTAATTTATTTAGAACATCTTGTCCTAATTTATAATGCGTATAAACAGTAGGCATAAATAATCACCAAATATATTATATCAAATTTCACTTAATTATCACGAAAATAATATAAATTTAACAATAAAAAAAGGTACATTTATAATGCTTCTTATGATATAATTTAAATTAGGGTGAAAAGTATGAGCTCAAAGACATTTAAAACATTAGATGAACAAATTGAAATATTAAGCCAGAAAGGTCTTATAATAGATGATATAGATTATGCAAAAGAAGTATTACTTAGAGAAAATTATTTCTTTATAAGTGGTTATAGACATTTATTTTTAAGACCAGATGGAAGTAGAAAATTTATAAGTGGTACCAATTTTAGAGAAATATATGGTTTATTTAATTTTGATAGACAACTTAGAAATATTCTATTTAAAAATATTTTAATTGTTGAAAACAACTTGAAAAGTATTTTATCTTATGTTATGAGTAAGAATCATGGTTTTAAAGAGCAAAATTATTTAAATGCTGAAAATTTTACTAGAGATTATAACAAATCAAGGCAGATAAATGATTTACTTCGCAAAATGAAGAGGCAAATAAATGTTAATGGTAAACAACATACGGCAACAAGTCACTATATAACTAATTATGGCTATATACCACTTTGGGTAGTTGTTAAAGTTTTATCATTTGGAATAGTTGGTGAATTATATTCGGTATTACAAAAAGAGGATCAAGAAGAAATATCAGAGATTTATGGTATATCAGTTAAAAATTTAATTGATTATTTCCCAATATTAGCTAATTATCGAAATTTATGTGCTCATGAAGATTTATGCTTTAATAATAAGACATTTAAGAAGATAAATAATACTAAATATCATGATATTTTAAATATTCCCCAAGATGAAGAAGGAGAATATATATATGGTTTAAATGATTTATTTGCTATAATCATCATTATGAAACAAATATTAAAAGAAGAAGATTTTAATCTAATGATGAATGAAATAAGTTATGAGTTAGATATTTTAGATGGAAAAATAGATACCATACCAATTAATGTTATATTAGAAGCAATGGGATTTCCATTAAATTATAAAGAGATAGTGAGGATGAATTAAAATGAAACAAAATGCAAATCAAAAAACAAAAATAATAGTTTATACAATTTTTATACTTTTACTTGGAGTATTTTTAACTTATGGATTTATTTATAAATTTCCAGCTATATTTCAAGAAACGGTAACTAAGATTGAAAAAGATGTTACAGTAACTGATGTCGGTATTGCTGATGCTGTAGAAAAAGTATATGATTCAGTAATAATAGTATCAACATATAAAGATGATAAATTATATTCATTTGGTAGTGGTTTTGTATATCAAAAAGATAAAGATACATTTTATATAGTTACAAATCATCATGTTATTGATAGTGGTAATAAATACAAAATTACTTATTCAGATGGAACAGAAGAAGATGCTAAATTAGTTGGTAGTGATGAATATGCTGATATAGCAGTATTAAGTACTAAAGCTAAAGATGATATTAAAGTAGTTAGTTTAGGAAAAACTGATTCACTTCGAGTAGGGGATACAACCTTTACTGTTGGAGCGCCACTTGATTATTCTTATTCATGGACAGTAACTAGAGGTATTATTTCTGGTAAAGAAAGATTAGTTGAAGTATCAGTATCAGGAAATAGTTCTGATTATATAATGAATGTATTACAAACTGATGCAGCCGTTAACAGTGGTAACTCAGGTGGACCTTTATGTAATTCTAATGGCGAAGTAATCGGTGTTATTTCAGCTAAAATAAGCTCAGAAGGAGTAGAAGGTATGGGCTTTGCTATTCCAATTGAATTAGTACAAGAAAAAATAGAGCAATTTATTAAAGGCGAAAAAACGGAATATCCTTATTTAGGAGCTTCATTAATTAGTGTTGAAGATGCTAAATTAGACCGTCGTTATTATAATTTTGTAACAACTTATAATTATACAACCGGTGTATTAGTAGTAGATTTAGAGAATGGATGTGCTAAAAAAGCTGGTATTGAATCAGGAGATGTAATTACTAAAATTAATGATAAAGAAATTAGTAATTTAGCTTACTTAAGATATGAACTTTATAAATATAAAGTTGGAGATACAATTAAAATTACTTTCTTAAGAAAAGGTAAAGAAAAGACATTGTCTGTTAAATTAACAGCGACTGCTCCAAATATGTAAGGTAAATTATGGAACAAGTAAAACCGATAAGAAGATTAACTGCGTATTTTATTGATTTATTATTAGTAGTGGTAGTATTTAGCTTAGTTATAAATATCCATTTCATTAATCCTCATTATGATAAATATTTAGAAAGTTATGAAAACTATCAAAAGTTAACTGAAAAATATATAAATCAAGAATTGACTGAAAAAGATTTTATGAAACAAGCCAATTTAGCATATTATGATATGGCTAAATATAGTGTCAATATAAATATTGCTGAAATAATTGTTGTTTTATTATATTTTGGATTATTTCAAAAATTTAATAAAGGTCAAACGATTGGTAAGAAAATAATGAAAATGAAAGTGGTTAATAACAATAAAGAAACTCCAAGCATTATCCAATTATTTATTAAATATACTATTTCAGCTTTGCCAGAAATGGGATGTGCACTTACGTTGTTATTAAGTAGTATATTAGTATATGTCTTAAATGCTAATTATTATCTGATTATAACAGTAATATTATCTTCAATAATTATGATAGCTAATATTGTATCATATATTATGATTATTGCTAGAAAAGACCATCGTAGTTTAGTGGATATGATTTGTAAAACAAATGTTATTAATGAAAAGAATTAAGATTAGTTGCAAAAATTGCAACTTTTTTAATGTATAAATTTATTACGGTTGAGAGTAATAAAATGCAAAAACAAAAAGTTATTACACTTAATCGTAATAACTTTACAAAAAGATGATAATAATATATAATATAACTAGAGGTGATTTATATGCTTTTAAGAGAAGATTATTTATCTAAAATTCGAGGATTTTATGATTCTAATTTAATTAAAATATTAGTTGGTATAAGAAGATGTGGAAAGTCAGTTATTTTAAATCAAATAATAGAAGAATTAAAAGAAAAGAGAAAAATAGATGAACAACATATAATATTTATTAATTTTGAATTTATAGAATTTGAAGAATTATTAGATTATAAGAAATTAAATCAATACATAAAAGATAAAATTAAAGATAATAATATTTATTATTTGTTTTTAGATGAAATTCAAAATGTAGATAATTTTGAAAGAGTTGTTAATTCTTTGCAAGCTCAAATAAAAAATATAAGTATATTTTTAACCGGTTCTAATAGTAAAATGTTATCAGATGAATTATCATCGGTCTTATCTGGTAGATATGTTTTATTTAATATTAATCCTTTATCTTATAAAGAATATGTGTCTTTAACTAAAAAAGATGGGTATGATATAAATACTTTTTGGGATTATGCTAAATGGGGAGGTCTTCCAAATAGATGTGAATTTACAAATGAGATAGATATAAAAAATTATCTTCATAGTGTATATGATTCTATTATTTTAAGAGATGTTGTCAAAAGATTAAATTTAAAAGATACAGTGTTATTTGATATGATTTTACAATATTTAATTGAAACGGCTGGACGTGAATTTTCAGCAGATAATATTATAAAATATTTAGACAAAGAAAATAAAAAAATATCTAAAGAAACCCTTTATAGTTATATAGATGCTTTATGTAAAGCATTAATACTTAAAAAAGTATATAGATATGATATTGCTGGTAAAGGCGTATTAAAAACATTAAATAAATATTATGCAACTGATTTAGGTATTGCTCAAATTAAAAATAATAATCCTGAATTTAAAAGTTATGTTGTTTTAGAAAATATTGTTTATAATGAATTAATAAATAGAAACTATGAAATATATATAGGTAAGACTAAAAATGGTGAAGTAGATTTTTTAGCAAAGAAAGATGGAAATATTAAATATATTCAAGTGACTTATGAAATGGAAGGAAATGATAATACTATTGAAAGAGAATTTGGAGCATATAAATCGATTGATGACCATTATCCAAAATATGTTATTTCTCTTGATAAGATAAATTTATCTCGTGATGGCATTATTCATTTAAATTTAATTGACTTTTTATTAAATGATGATTTTTAAAATCAATTATTTTAATCATCCTAATGCTTTTGTTCTAAAAATAAAGACTTTTTATGAGAAATTTGATACAATATGAGAAGTGGTGATACCTATGAAAAAATTTTATAAAATATTAGAAGAAAAAATTACTAATGCTTTAAAAGAATGTAATTATGAAGATAATGAATTAGTAGTATTTGAAAGTAATAGAAAAGATTTAGCTGACTATCAATATAATGGGAGTATGAAATTAGCTAAAGTATATCATAAAAGTCCAATGGAAATAGCTAATGATATAATTGAAAAATTAAAAAATGATTCTTATTTTAAAGAAATAAATGTTGCAAATCCTGGCTTTATTAATATGAAAATAAGTGATGAAGCTTTAATAGAATTTACTAATATAGATGAATATAATTATGAAAAGAATAATAAATTAATCTTTTTAGATTATGGTGGTGCTAATGTAGCTAAATCACTTCATGTAGGTCATTTAAGAAGTGCTAATATTGGTGAAGCATTAAAAAGATTATGTAATTATTTAGGTTATAATACAATATCAGATACTCATTTAGGTGATTTTGGAAGACCTTTAGGTTTAGTTATTTTAGAATTATCTAAAAGATATCCTGATTGGGTATATTTTGACCCAAATTATAATGGTGAATATCCTGATGTACCAATAAATAATGCATTACTTGAAGAAATATATCCTTATGCATCTAGTAAAGCAAAAGAAGATGAAAATTATTTAAAAGAAGCTCAAATAATGACAACTAAACTACAAAATAAAGAAAAAGGTATTTATGAATTATGGCAAAAAATTATAGAAATATCTAAACAAGATATAACAAGTATATATAATAGATTAAATACAACTTTTGATTTATATAAAGGAGAAAGTGATGCTGAATTTATTGTTCCGGAACTTTTAAAATATTTAGATAAATTAAATATAGTTAAAGAAAGTGAAGGAGCTAAAGTAATTGAAGTTAAAGAAGATACTGATAAATTAGAAGTACCTCCAATGTTACTTTTAAAAAGTGATGGTGGGTATTTATATAGCACTACTGAACTTGCGACAATTTATGAAAGAATGCAAGAATATAATCCCGATGAAATATGGTATATAACTGATAAAAGACAAGAATTACACTTTACTCAAGTATTTAGAGCTAGCAAGAAAGCTGGTATTACAACTGAAAATACTAAATTAGTTTTTGCTGGTTTTGGAACAATGAATGGTAAAGATGGTAAACCATTTAAAACTCGTGATGGGGGAGTAATGCGTCTTACTGATTTACTAAATCAAGTAAAAGAAGAATGTTTAAAAAGATTAAATGATGATATGGAAAATCGTGATGAACTTGCTGAAATAATCAGTATGTCAGCAGTAAAATATGCAGATATGCTTCCTAATAGAGAAACTGATTATAATTTTGATATTGAAAAATTTTGTGATTTAGAAGGTAAAACTGGTCCTTATATTTTATATTCAGCAGTTCGTATGAAATCAATATTAAATAAAGCCAAAGAAAATAATATAGAGTATAATAAAATTAAGAAAATAGCTAATGAATATGATAGAGATGTTTTAATTACATTACATAATTTAGATTTAATATTAAATAATGCTTTTAATTCTAAATCATTAAATGAAATAACCGAATATCTTTATCGATTAACAACAACATTTAATCGTTTTTATACTGAAAATATAATTTTAAAAGAAGAAGATATAGAATTAAAAGAATCGTGGTTATGTTTAACTAATATAGTATATAAAGTTACAAGTATATTACTTGATATATTAGCAATAAAAATACCAGATAGAATGTAATATGAAAAAAGCATCACAATTTGTGATGTTTTTAAGTACTTATTTATTTTCTTTATTAAATTCTTTAGCTAATATACCATTTTTTAATAATATATCATAACTTTTCGGTTCAATTATTAAATCAAATTCCCCAATAAATTCATAAATATTTGGATTAAAACCAAGTTTAAATCGATTTAAACCATGATATGGATTATCATTTTTAAAATCACCAACAACACCATTTAAATCTAAATATTTATATGTATTTTGATAATATTTAATTAAATTATAATATAAGAAGTAATTAGCAGCAAAACGTTTATAATTTTTATCAAAATAACTATAGATAACTGTTACAGTATCTTGATGTTTAACAACTAAAGCAGCAGCTAAATATATTTTTTTATTATCACTTATTCCTTTAGTAGCTTCCATAATATCATTTTTATATGCTAATAATACTTTATCACTATTCATTTTAGTATTAATTAATTTTTCACTATAAAAATGTGTTAATTTTTCATTTAATGTATTATTTTTTTCTAATTCTTTATTATAAGCAATTTCACTATTATCTAAGAAAGTATTATAATCAACTGATACTAAAAAATAATCAACAGCATTATTTCTTTCAAATACAGTATAAAAATCTTTTAAATAATAATTGTTATCTTCTAAAGGATTAATTTTATCAATATCTTCTTTACTAGCAATTTCAAATGTTAATCCTTTTCTCATTGCTTTTTTAATTTTATTTTTAGTATTTTTATGGAATTCATTAATATTATTTAAATCAATAATTGCATTAAATCTAGGTAATTTAGCTTCAAAATATAAATTATCTCTTAATTTTTTATATCCTAAATTAACTAATAAACTTTTTACATTACTATATTCATTATATTTAAAATTATAATCATTATCTATTACTTTACCAATAGCTAAATTAGGATTTATTTTAATAAAAATAACATTTTTTTGATAATAATATTTTTTTAATTTATCAGTAAAAATTCGTACTAAATCATAATTATCATAATCAATTAAAAAACCTCTAGGAGCATAACCATAAAAACATTTAATACCAATAGGTTTAATTAAAATAAGGGATGCTGCTAAAACATTTTGATATTCATCTACTAAACCAATTAAATCATAATCATAATTGTTTTCAGCCATTAACATTGCATAATTTATTGTTTGATAAAAATTAGATAATTGATGATTTTGTTGAAAGTTTGTAAATTCTTCAATGCTAAGTATTTTTAACTCCATAAAATTCTCTCTTTCTTTGCAAGATATTATAGCATACATTTATATTTTTAGAAAGTTATTTTGAAAATATAGACTTTATTATTGAAATTTGATAAAATTTAGATGGTGAAGAAAAATGGTTAATAAAATTATTGGTGAAGCGAAAGGAATATTTAATGTTATTACATTATTTGAAATTACAATAGCTTTAATTTATATAATAGTAGGTATATTATTTTTTACTAATTCTACTGCTAGTAATACTCTTGTATCAATTATTACAGGATTTATATTAATAATTCATGGTGTAAGTGCTATATTCTCATATTTAAGAAGAGGAGATATTGAATTATTTAATTTAAATTTAATATTTGGTATTATTTTAATTGTCTTAGGTATAGTTGCCATGTTTTTAGGTAAAGTATTAAGTATTGCTTTAGGTATTTATTTAATTATTGGTGGTTCTCAAAAAATAAGTTATAGTTATTTTTTAAAGAAGTTTAATGAAAGTTCATGGGTCTTTAATTTAGTAGTAGGTATATTATGTATTATATTAGGAGTAACAACATTCTTTACTAGTGGTGATAAGATTATTGAAGTAGCAGGAATATGTATGTTAGGTTATGGTGTTATAGATATGATTAATGTTATCTTACTTAGAAAGAGAAGTACATTCTTTATAGCTTAAAAAGTCAAATAGTTGTGTAAAACAGCTATTTTTATATTGTTAAAATATAAAATAATGATATACTAAAAATATAGGTGGTAAAATAATGAAAATTAAAGATATTTATGCAAGAGAAATATTAGATAGTAGAGGTAATCCCACTATTGAAGTAGAAATGACATTAGAAAATGGTGTTAAAGCTACGGCTTCTGTTCCAAGTGGTGCATCTACTGGTACAAAAGAAGCATTAGAATTAAGAGATAATGACCAAGCTAGATATTTAGGTAAAGGTGTTTTAAAAGCTGTTGAAAATGTTAATACTAAAATTAAGGAAACTTTAGTGGGAATGGAATTAGACCAAGTCACAGTAGATAAAACTTTATTAAAACTTGATGGTACTCCGAATAAAAGTGTTTTAGGAGCTAATGCTATGCTTGCAGTTTCTTTAGCATCATTAAAATGTTTAGCAAAATCTCAAAATAAAGAATTATATGAATATGTAACTTATGGAAAAGTTAGTTTACCAATACCAATGGTTAATATTATTAATGGTGGAGCTCATGCTGATAATAATTTAGATGTTCAAGAATTTATGATTGTACCAATTATGAAAGGAATGTCTAAAAGAGTACAAGCTGCTAGTGAGATATTTCATACATTAAAAAATATATTACATAAAAAAGGCTTTTTAACTACAGTTGGTGATGAAGGTGGCTTTGCTCCAAATTTAAATACTACTACAGAAGCTTTAGATTTAATTATGGAAGCAATAAATGAAGCTAACTATCATCCAGGAAAAGATATATTAATTGCTTTGGATGTAGCAGCATCAGAATTATATGATAAAACAACTAATATGTATAAAATAGATAATAAAATAATTAGTGCTAAAGATTTATTACGTTATTATATTAATTTAATAACTAATTATCCAATAATAAGTATTGAAGATCCTTTTGAAGAAAATGATTTAGAAAGTTTAGCTGAATTAACTAAATTAACTGATAATTCAGTAATGATTGTTGGTGATGATTATTTTTGCACTAATGCTACATTACTTCAAGCTGGTATTGATTTAAAAGCTGGTAATGCTATTATAATTAAAGCTAATCAAATAGGTACTATATCAGAGATGACTAAAACTATTATGTTAGCTAAGAAAAATAATTATAAGACTATTATTAGTCATCGAAGTGGAGAAACGGAAGATACGTTTATTGCTGATTTAGCAGTAGGATTTGGTAGTCCGTTTATTAAAACTGGTTCCGTTAGTCGTGGCGAAAGAATAGCTAAATATAATCGATTAATGAAAATAGAAGAATTATTAAATAAATAAGAGTTCGGTTTTGAACTCTTGTTTTCATTAATACAAGTTAAATTTCTAATGTTATTTTATTCATTTTTTAAATCCTTCTATCTTTTACTTTTATTCCTTGATATGTATTTCTTTTGACCATTTCTTTATCAATATCATTTAATACACAAAATTTCTTTAATAACCAATCAGGAGTAATTAATTCTTCTTTTACAGGGTCACCAGTTATTCTTTCAATTACAACTTTTTCATTTAATAATTCTAACTGTGATACAACAATATCTATGTATTCCTCTTTCGTTAAAATATGAAATGGTTTTTCTTCATATATTCTAGCAAGTTCAGTATCTTTTGATATATATAACATATGTATTTTAATACCATCAATATCTAAATCATTAAGTAACTTAATTGTGTTTAACATGTCTTCTTTAGTTTCATAAGGAAGTCCATTTATAATATGAACAACAACAAATATATTTCTTTGTTTTAATTTTTTTACACAATTAATAAATGTTTGTACATTATGTCCTCTTTTAATAAATTCTAGCGTTTTATCATTACTACTTTGAAGTCCTAATTCCACAGTTAAAAAAGTTCTTTTATTTAAATCTTCTAAATAGTCAATTACTTCATCACTTATGGAATCTGGCCTTGTAGCAATAGATAATCCAACAACTTTATCTTCATTTAGTAAACTTTCAAATAATTCTTTAAGTTTATTTAAAGGTGCATAAGTATTAGTCCCAGCTTGAAAATAAGGAATATATAGACTATTAGGCCATTTCTTTTCTAATATTTTAATATTATTTATAAATTGTTCTTTAATTGATTCATCACTATTAATAATATTGGCTTTACTATTAAATGAACAATAAATACACCCGTTACCATGTACTTTATTTGGACAACTCATATGAGCATCAATTGGTACTTTGAATACTTTACTATTAAATTTATTTCTTAAAAAATAATTTAAAGTATGATATCTTTTATTATCTAAAGTATACTTAAACATAATGCACTTCCTTTATCAAAACTAATATAACTAAAAATATATTATAATGCAAGAGATATTGTAGGTAAATAAACAAATAAATGATAGACTTTGAAAGTTAATTTTGTTAAAATAATGCATAGGTGATTCAATGTGCTTGTATATGGAAGAAATGTTTTAAAAGAAATTGATAAAAAGAAAATTAACAAAATCTTTGTAAGCAGTAAAGAATTAATACCATATTTAAAGGAAGCAAAATTGAAGTTTGATTTTGTACCAAAACAAAAATTAGATAAAATGGTAAATGGTAACCATCAAGGAATAGTAATTGATATTTTAGATTATGATTATTATGATATTGATGATGTATCTGGTGACTTTGTTGTTATGTTAGATCATTTAGAAGATCCTCATAACTTTGGTGCTATTATTAGAACTTGTGAATGTGCTGGAATTAAAGAAATTATTATACCTAAAGATAGATCCGTTAAAGTAACAGATACTGTAGTTCATGTTAGTACTGGTGCGATTGAATATGTCAAAATAATAATGGTTAATAATTTAGTAAATGCTATTAATAAATTAAAAGATAAAGGTTATTTTATCTATGCCTCTAAAATGGAAGGCAAACCATATAAAGATATATCATATAATGATAAAAAAGTATTAGTTATTGGCAATGAAGGAAGTGGTGTCAGTAATATAGTGCTTAAAAATAGTGATGAAGTAATAAGTATTCCAATGAAAGGAAAAATAAATAGTTTAAATGCAAGTGCTGCAGCTGCTATACTTATTTATGGTTTATTAGATGATGAAAACTGAAGATTTAAAAAATTTAAATGATAATGAATTATTAATGTTATATCGTGAAGATGATGAAAATGCTAAAAATCTTTTGTATATGAAATATAAATTTATTATTGATTTATTAATAAAAAAATATAATAGAGTGTTTTTAGCATTAAATATCGATGTTCAAGAAATATATAGTGAATGTACAGTAGGTTTTAGTGATGGTATCATATCATATGATGATAATAAAGATACAACTTTAACTACGTATATAACTTTATGTATTGAAAGAAGAATAAAGAGTATTTTAAGAAAATATAATAATGATAAATATAAAGTAGTATTTGATACTTTTTCTTTAGATTTTTCATATGATAATGGTTTAAATCTTATGGAGATTATTAGTGATAATTGTTTAAATGACCCATTAAAAAATATTACAGATAATGAAGAATATAAAGAATTAGTGTTGAAAATTAAGAAGTTATTAACAAAAAATGAATGGGATGTCTTTATATTAATGGCTAATAATTTAAATTATCATGAAATAGCTAAAATTCAAAATAAAAATCCTAAACAAATTGATAATGCAATGCAAAGAGTAAAAATTAAAGTTAAAAAAATATTAAAAGAAATTAGTGATTGACAGTAGTAAATAAAGTGATAAAATTATACTTAATAAAGGAGAATGATTGATGTTAAGTGAAGCTTATCATGATGAATTAAAAGGGCTAGTTGAAAAGAGAGAAGAAGCAAAGACTGTATTACAAGAAAGTGAAAGAGAAATAACTGAATTTTATAAAAAGATTATTTCAAAATCTTATATGAATGATGTAGTATATGAATCATTTATTAAATTAGTAGAACATTATGAAGGCGGCAAGTGGGAAATACAGCAAAAATATACTGATGATGATTATTGTGAGCAATTTCTTGTTAATGAAGATGGTAGAAAATATTATTTAACAAGTGTAGAAGTTGATGAATATAGTGTTATAACTGGATATATTGATGGTTATTTTTATCGAATTAATTATTATTTACCAGATGAAAACTTAACAAAAAGATTGTGGAGAATATATAATAATCCAAATTATATTGAAGATTTTATGGATTTAATTATAATGTATCGTTTAGAACATGAAAATACATCTGATAAAGAAATTGAAGTAATATGTAATTACTTTATTGAAAACTACAATGTTGAAACAAGAAAATTTAAGAATAAGTTAGAAATTGGTAATGATTATATAAGAAAATTAAAAAAATAAATACGAAGTAATCGTATTATTTTTTTAATGAATTTTATCATAAAATAACATAAGTTTCTGACAGAGAATAAAATATGAAATAAAAGAGAACACTTGACCTTTTTGATATTAGTAACTATAATTTATTATAATCAAAAAAATTGTAGAAAGAAAAGGTGATGATAATGCAAACGTTTATTTATACAAATAAAAAAGCTGATATAAATAATCAAGAATTTGAAGTTGTTGAAACGAAAGGAAAAGGACATCCCGATAATATTTGTGATACGTTAGCAGAAAAAATATCTATAGAATACTCTAAATATTGTATTGAACATTATGGTGTAATATTAAGACATATGATAGACAAGTTATCAGTATTAGGTGGTGGTTCAAGAGTTCATTTTAAAAACTCAGAAATGATAGCGCCGATTAGAGTTTTAATTAATGGCAGATTTACAGATAGGTATAAAGATGAAAAAATTGATTACATGAAAATAGTCTCAAAAGTGATAAAACAATATTTTAAAGAATTATTTCCATTGTTAGATATTGAAAAATATTTATTGATTATTGATAATACTCATCATAATGAGGGACCAGGAGTTGTTTATGATTCAAATGAAACTTCAAAAAATGAAAGGGTAAAATTTTTCGAGGTAACTTCAAAAGAGGACATTGCAAGACATAATAATCATTTTAGATGCAATGATACATCTACTACAGTTAGTTACTATCCAATGAGTAATTTAGAATTATTAGTTTTAAAAATCGAACAAACTTTAAATTCAATGTCTTATAAAAAGAAGAATCCATGGGTTGGAAGTGATATAAAAGTCATGGGATTAAGAAAAAAAGATAAAGTTGAAATTACGAGTTGTATTCCTCTTATATCAAAATATGTGGATAATTTAGAGGATTATCAAGATAAACTTTCTAGATTAAAGTCTGATATAATGTCTATAGCTTTAAAATATTTTGATGAAGATAAGATAACTATTTGTTTAAATACTAGAGATGATTATTCCAAAAATGACCTTTATTTAACAGCAATAGGAAGTGCTATTGAAAGTGGTGATGAAGGAGCAGTTGGAAGGGGTAATAGGTCAAGAGGAGTTATTCCATTTAGTAGAAATTTTAGTATGGAAGCATCTTGTGGTAAAAATCCTGTTTATCATACTGGAAAATTATTTACTGCAATTGGAGATAATATTAGTAAAAAGATATATGAAAAATATAAAATTGAAAATGTTGTATATTGTACTTCAAAAATGGGAGATAAAATTTGTGAACCTTGGAACATTAGTGTTGAATTGAATAAAGAAGTTTCTGAAAAAATAAAAAAAGATATTGACAATTTAGTAAAAAATGAAATTAAAAATCATGAAAAAGTTACTGATGATTTAATAAATGGTAAAATAAAACTAAATAGTTATTAGGAGTTGTTATGGATAAAAAAATTTTAGATAAAAATGAATTAGAAAAGTATTTTTTAGAGAAAGAGTATAATTGTTTAAAACCCCATTCAATAGTAAATAATAATGATACCATTTTTGTAAGTGCAGGTATTCAACCAATTTTAAAAGATTATTGTGAATATAAAATAAATGAGTGTGAAAAAATTTATATTGCTCAACCAGTTATTAGAACCCAATTTGCTAATTCTGTATCTGAAGGTTCATCCATTGCTTTTGTTAACTTAACAACATCCGGTTTTAATATTACAGAAGAAAAGCACAATATATTAGTTCAAGATTTTTTTGAACTTTTTTCTATATTAAACATGAAAAAAGAAGAAATAGTAAAAAAAGAAGATGAATATGAAGATATTTGGGGAAGTATACAATTGTCCGGTAAAAGAACTTTTTATTATTATAAAAATATTGAAATCGGAGATACAACTTTTTTTACTAAAATATTAAAAGGTGATAAAAAAATTGGAATTGAGACAATGAGTGATGTTGGTTTTGGCTTAGAAAGAATTAGATGGCTTATAAATGGTGGCTCGTATTTTAATTTATATTCTGATTCTGCTAAAATAGATAATTATATAAAAGCATATTTATCAGTACTTTCTTTATTAAGAGTTAATGATATAAAACCTTCAAATAAAAATTGTGGATATCGTGCTCGTTTATTTTCAAAAAAGTTAGTAAATTTACTAAAAGCTAGACCTTTAAGTTTTGAGCTACAAAGCTATTTAATAGAAGCTTTGAAATATTGGAAAAATTGGCAAGATGTAAATCACGAAATTGAAACCAATATTATAGAGCAAGAGTATATAAGAAATTGTAATCGATATATTATTGATATTTTATTAAGCGAAGGATATGATAATTTAAGTGGCATTAATATTAATGTTTCATGGGAAGAATTTCAAGAAAAGTTGTTAGCATCAAACGTTGAACCAGAAAAGATAAAAAAATTATTAAGATAGAGGAAATTATGAAATTATTTTTATGTGGTGGAGGTTCTGGTAAACAAATATTAAATGCTTTAGAAAAGTTTTCAAAATTAGTGGAAAAAGATAAACCAATTTTGTATATACCGCTTGCTATGGATGTTGAAAATTATGATAGTTGTTATAATTGGTTTTCAAAAGAAATAACTTATATGAATTTAAATAAATTTGAAATGGTCAATTCAAGTTTAGAATTATCTAAAAAGAATCTTTTTAATTATTCTGCTATATTTATTGGAGGAGGAAATACTTATAAATTACTTTCTAATCTAAAAGAATATGATAACTATAAAAAAATTAAAGATTTTTTAGAAAAAGATGGAATAATTTTTGGAGGAAGTGCAGGAGCTATTATTTTTGGTAAAAATATTGATAGTTGCTTGTTATCAGATACCAATAATGTTGGATTAATTGATACAAAAGGGTTTGATTGTTTAGGCGGTATATCTTTCTTATGCCATTTAAATAATAAAAATTTGAAAAACAATAAGAAATATTTAGAAAAATATTCTAAAAATAACAAATTAATTTATTTAAGAGAAGATACAACTATATATATAAATGATAATAAAGTAATTTTAATAGATAATCCAAATTATATTTATTTTAATAAAGGTAAATATTCAAAACATAATGCTGCAAATTTAAAAAATGATATAAATAATAATAAATAATTTAAATAGTTATAAAAAATAAAGGCATTTAAAGATGATGAAGTCTCAAAGATAGAAGTTTTCAACAAAAATAAAATTTTTGAAAGAAAAAATGTGTAAAATATTTACAAATAAAAATTGGTTTGATATAATTTATTTATAATAAGAGGGAGAGAGTCTATATGAATATGTTGACTACGGAAAAAACAAAGTTATTAGATAAATTATATAACCTACGTGGAGAAGATAGCGTAGTTTTAGCAAAAATGGAAAAAGAAAGGGAAATAGCAACTAGTACAAAAGAAAGAACAACTGCTGAAAAGTTATCATTACAAGATAAAATTTCTAATTTAACTGAAGAAGAAAGAGTTCTTGGCGATGAAGGACAAAAGTTAATTGAAGTTTTAAGTAGAATTAAAACTGAAGATTATAAAAATGTTATTGATAAGTTAAGAATTGATTTTAATCCTGATCGTATTGCTGAAGAAGTAAATTCATCATTACCAGACACCATTAAAAAAGTTCAAGATGATATTAGTAGTGCTAAAGATGAACTTGTTAAAGTTGAAGGTGAAATGAATACTGCAAGTGCTACTATTGAAGAATTATCAATTAGAAAAGATGAAGCTTTAGAAAATCAAGCTCGATTAAATGAATATTTTGAACTTGCTTTAAATGGTAATATTAATATTACAAGAGATTCAATTACTTCCCTATTAGAAAAATTTGATTTTAATGAAGAAGAAAGAAGAGAATCAGCTAAGTTAATAATGTTCCCTGAAGATGCATTATATGCTTATGATGAGAAGATTAAAAATAATAATCAAACTGGTAAAAGTATTTCTGAAGTATTTCAAGAAGCTAAAAGTAATATAGATAATATTGAAGAAAAAGAAGAACCTAAAGTTGAAGAGAAAGTATTATCTCCAAAAGAAGTTTTAATTGATTTATTAACAGAACTTGGATTTGACTACTTAAATTTCACATCTAATGATATTGAAAAAATATTAGCTAATTATAATGAAACTACATTAAGAAATAATGTTAAGTGTGCTAAAGATAATGATATGAATTTAGATATATTTGTTGAAAATGCTGAATTATTATATGATAAAGAATTTGAAAGCAAATTAGCTAGATTAATTGAAATTGGTAAAGAACCTTTTGATGTATATTTAAATCCAAGAGTTATAATGAAATATAATATGAAGGGATTAGAAAACGCAATTGATAATTTAATTAGTAGTGGTTTTGATCCAAAAATTGTACCATTATTAGCATATTAAGGAGGATAGTATGACATTAAAAGAAATATTAGAAGCTTTTGAAGATTTGAATGAGCAAGAAACAGCTAAAGTAAGAAAAGGTTTATATATTGAAACATTAAAATTAGTACAAACTGATATAAAAGATATTATAAATTATTTACATGGCTTAGGTATAAAAATTAAATATGCAAGAGAAATAAAAGTTGGAACTGTTCCTTCAAATGAAATAAAAGAAAAAATTGACAATTTACGTAGTGTAGATGCAATAGATTTAGCAATTCAACATCCTTTAGTATTAACAGTTAACGATAAATGCTTAGGAATGAGAAAAAGAATTATAAAATGTAAGCAAGATAATGTTGCAGTAAAAGATGAAGAAGGAAAATATTTATCATTTATTTATGAAGATGAAGAATGGGCTAAAAAACAAGCTAGTTTAAGTCAAATAATTGATGAATATGATAAAGAACATCCAAATAAAGAAATATCAAATGAAGAAAAAGAAGAAAAATTAAAAAAAGCTGATGAAATAATAAAGGAAATAAGTCCTGTAAGTGAACCTGAAGCTCCAAGTGTCATAAAAGAAATAGATAATGAATTTAGTTTTAGTCCTGATATTAATTGGGATGAAGAATTAAAAGCATTTGATTCTTCTATGAATTCTACTCCACAAAATGATGATGATAATATTAATTTAACATCACTAATGGATAATGATACTCCAAATAAAGAAGAAGTAGAAAAAGCTTCACAAGACTTATCTGCTATAGAAGATGCTAAAGCAAAATTAGAAAGTACAAAAAAAGCTTTAAGAAATGCTTTGGATAGTCAAATTGCTGATATGAATTTTGATGTTCCAGAAGAAGATGGTGAATTATCATTTGGGGATTGGAATCCAGATGAAGAATTAGGAAGAGGCGGAAGATAGCATGAAATTTTTAGAGAAATATAATTTTAATAAAGAAGAAATTGCTTGCTTTTTAAATAATTCTCCAAAAAGATTAATTGATGCTATAAAAGAGAATAAAAAGTTAGTTAGTGAAAATATTAGTTATCTTAAAGATTTAGGTGTTACAAATTATCGAAAAATATTTTTAGAATATTATGATATGTTTTTAATGGACCATAGTAATTTTGTAAGTATTTTTTCTAAATATGAACCTGAAGATTTAATTGAAAAGTTAAATAAGAATTTTAAAATAATTGAATATCTATAAGATGCTTTATGCATCTTTTTAAATGTTTAAAAAAGTGATAAAATAATTTTGTGATGTATATGAAAAAAGTAGTTTTAATATTATTTATTTGTTTATTATTAACTGGTTGTAAAGAAAAGATATATGTAGATGAAACTAGTGATTTTATTGAAGTATCAAAAAGTAGTGTTGAAGTATATGATAAAGCAAAATTATTTGATTTTATTAATATAAAAAGAGATGATATTGAATTATTAACCAAAGATACTGATATTGATACGGAAAAATTAGGTACTCAAGAATATGAAATATATTATCGATATGATAAAAAGAAATACTTATATAAAGTATATATTAAAGTAGAAGATACTACTGAGCCTAGAGTAATAAGTGGAACAAATAAAACAATTCAAGTAAATTATACTGGTGATTTATGTGATTTAATAATGTATGGTGATAATTATAGTGGAGTAGTTACTTGTAATATAGAAGGAGAATATGATTTAAGTGTGCCTGGTACTTATAAATTAATATATAAGTTAACTGATAGTAGTAATAATTTAAAAGAAGTAAATGTTACATTAAATGTTAAAGAAAAAATAAATAACACAACTAAACCAAGTACAACTAAAACTTATTTTAGTGATGTTTATAATGAACATAAAGCCTCTAATACGGAATTAGGTATTGATATATCAAAATGGCAAGGAAATATTGATTTTAATAAAGTAAGAGAAGCTGGTGCTACTTTTGTTATGATGCGTATTGGGGTTCAATCATCAAGAAATGGTGATATTAGTATTGATTCATATTATTTACAAAATATTAAAAATGCTAAAGAAGCTGGTTTAAAAGTTGGTGTTTATTTATATACTAAGGCAAGTAGTATTGAAGAAGTTAAAGAACATGCATTATGGGTAGTAAATACTTTAAATAAAGAAACATTAGATTTACCCATAGCGTTTGATTGGGAAAACTTTACTAGTTGGAATTCCTTTAGAATTAGTTTCCATGATATTAATACAATGGTTAATACTTTTATTGAAACAGTTCAAGAACATGGTTATGAAGGTATGCTTTATAGTAGTAAAAATTATTTAGTTAATATTTGGGAAAATAAAAAAGATTATCCTGTATGGCTTGCTCATTATACTAAAAAAACTAATTATGAAGGTAAATATAATATTTGGCAAATGTGTAATAATGGTCGAATTGATGGTATAAATGGTGATGTTGATATTGATATAATGTATAACTAGGTAAGTATTATTTTTAAATAATTAAAACTCTCATATATTATATGAGAGGAGTGATTTTTTGTTACATAATATATTTGCTATTGTAACGATGATAATAACTTTTATTTTAGGTATTCTAGCTAAAAAAAATCCTAAAATTAATAGTAATTTAATACCTATTCAAAACTTATTAATAGGTATAGTAACAGCAGTTATTTATTATATAATTACTAAAGATGTTAGTTTAGTATTAACTGGTGTTGGTTTATTTACTGGTGGTACATATGATTTATTAAAAAATTTAAATAGCTTAAAAAAAGAAGAAGAGTAATCTTCTTTTTAATTTAAAATATAAATCCCAATCGTTAAATAAGTAGCAAATATTAACCATAATAAATATAATATGTTAAGATAAAAAGCTGGTTTATAATGATTAAAGAATAAATATAATAGATAAATTACGGAAAATAATAAAATAATAGTAACAATAATAGTAAAGAAATACCATTTAAAAATAAAGAAGAAAATAGACCAAGATAGATTAATTACTAGAGATGTATAATATACTAAGTTGATTGTTTTATTATCTTGACTATTATTTTTATAAAGTAAAAATGATATACCTAGAAGAATATAAATAATAGTCCACATAATTGGAAATAAAATACTTGGTGGTGCAAGTGGTGGCTTAATTAATGATGGATAATCAATAAATGATGATATTATAAAGCCAATAATACTACCTGTTATTAAAGGTAATAATAAATAAAATAAATTTTTAATTGTTTTATTCATATCAAAACTCCCTAATAAATAATATTAATAAAATAAAAAAATATTATAAAAGTTGTTTATAATATTTCCATTCTAATACTTTAGTTACAATTTTATCTAATTCTTCGATAGATATTTTATTATCATTAATTCCTTGTTTGATATTATTAAAACTTTTTTGATAATCAGCAGTAATTAAAACATTATTACCAGATTTTAAAGCATTTATTTCCACATCACCATATTCTTCTAAAGCTTTCATATTTAAATCATCAGTAATAATTACACCAGTAAATTTTAAATCATTTCTAAGTAAATCATGAATTTTTTTCGAAATAGATGCTGGATAATCTTTATCAATACTAGTAACAATATTATGACTAACCATAATTGCTTCAGCATTGGCTTCAATTCCCATCTTAAAAGGAATTATATCATTATTCATTATATCTTTATAACTTCTTGTATCTATTGATATACCTTTATGAGTATCAGCATTATTACCATAACCTGGAAAATGTTTTAACGTATAAGAAACATTAAATTCTTTACTAGTTTCAATAACTGTTTTAGCAAAAGTTCCTGTTAAATTAGCATTTAAACCAATAGTACGATTATAAATATAATCAGTATTTTTACTAGCGATATCAACAACTGGTGCTAAATTTAAATTAAGTCCTAGTTCATCTAAAACGATACTTTTTCTAATTGTATCATCTCTTATGGCATCAAAACCATTTTCTTTATATAATTCTTGACTAGATTTAAATGGTGTATCAACAACATTTTTATTGCTACTTAATCTTGATACTTTTCCACCTTCTTCATCAATCGCCGTTAACATAGGTATTTTAGCATTATTTTGTAAGTTTTTAATCATACTTATAATTTCATCTTTAGTTTTAGTTTTAAAATCTTTTTCAAAGAAAATAACGCCCCCAAATTGATATTTCTTTTCATCATCAACTAATTTATCAGTATAATGAACTAATAAAGTTTGAGCTATTTTTTCATCTAAACTTAATTCTTGTAGTTTCTTTTGAGCTAATTCTTCATAATCTTTAAATATATTTTTACTATTAGTATTAGTATTACTACTAGTATTATTATCTTCATGATTAACATTATTATCTTTATTGTCAGTATTATTATTTATATTAGGTTCATCTTCTATAGGTGTTTCATCTTTATTTTGAGTATCATTAATATTAGGATTATCTTCAATTTCTTCAACATTTGCTTTAGTTTCTGTATTAGTAGCAAATGTAAATTCATATTTAAATTTATAAGTAGTTATAAAAGTACAAATTATAATAGCAATCGCAATTATAGAAATAATTTTATTTTTATTCATTTATTGTTCACCTATTATAATTATAACTTTAATTATTTTAAAAATAAAGATATAATATAATTAAATGAGATAGGATGATAAATATGAAATATTATGATATAGAGATTGATGAAGTATTAAAAAATTTAAATAGTAATGAAGAAGGTTTATCTAAAGTAAAAGTAAATGAATTACTTCAAAAAGATGGCTTAAATAAATTAAAAGAAGCTAAAAGAGAAAGTAATATTATTAAGTTTTTAAAAGAATTTAAAGATATTATGATTATTGTTTTAATATTAGCTTCTTTAGTATCATTTATTTTATCTTTAATTAATCATGAAAGCTTTATTGATAGTATAATAATTATTGCAATAGTTATATTAAATGCTATATTAGGTTTTATGCAAGAAAATAAAGCCGAAAAAGAAGCTTTAGCGTTAAAAAAGATGAATATTACTAAAGTTAAAGTAAGAAGAGAAAATAAAATATGTTTAGTAAATAGTGAAGAAATAGTTAAAGGAGATATATTAGTTTTAGAAGCTGGTGATACTATTCCAGCTGATGCAAGAATAATTAAAGCAGTATCTTTAAAAGTAGATGAAGCTTCCCTAACAGGTGAATCAGTTCCTGTTAATAAAGATATTAAGAAAATTGCTATAAATACTCCTTTATCATTAATAACAAATATGATTTATCAAGGGACAGCAATGGTATATGGTAAATGTGAAGCAGTAGTATGCGCAACCGGAATGAATACTGAATTAGGTTTAATTGCTGATAGTTTAAATACTACGGAAGAAGAATTAACACCACTTCAAATAAGAATTAATGGTATTAGTAAATTTTTATCAATTATTATTTTAATTATCATTATTATTATGTTTATTATTGGTATTATCAAAGGAATGACATTTAAAGAAATAATTATGCTTTCTATATCTTTAGCAGTTGCAGCTATCCCTGAAGGAATGCCAGCTGTAATCACAATTATTTTATCACTGGGAATGAATGCTCTTGCCAAAAAGAAAGCTATTGTTAGAAAAATGAGTAGTGTTGAAACATTAGGCTGTACGGAAATAATATGTTCTGATAAAACTGGAACGATAACTCAAAATAAAATGCAAGTTGTTGAAATTTATTATAATAATAAGATTATGGGACCAAAGGATTTAGAAAAGAATAATATTTTACTTAAAATAATGGCCCTTAATAATGATTCAACTAAAGATAATGGTGAATTTGTTGGTGATCCAACTGAAATAGCTTTATATGAATGTGCTGATATGCATATTGATGTTAATATTTTAAGAAAGAATAGCATACGTATTGATGAATTACCATTTGATTCAGAAAGAAAAATGATGAGTACAGTAAATATGGAAGATAATAAAATTAGAATGTATACTAAAGGTAGTTTTGATTCATTAATAAATCATTGTAAATATATATTAGAAAATAATAAAGTAGTTGAATTTACTAAAGATAAAAAAGCTAAAATTCAAGAAGTTGAAAGAAAAGAAGCTAATAATGCTTATCGTGTACTTGCTTATGCTTATAAAGATTTAAAAAAGAATTATGATTTAGATAAAGAAGAAAATGATTTAATATTTGTTGGATTATCTTCCATGATTGACCCACCAAGATTAGATGTTAAAGCTTCAATTCAAGCCTGCATTAGTGCTCATATTAGACCTATAATGATAACGGGAGATAGTTTAACAACAGCTGTTGCTATTGCCAAAGATATTGGAATATTAAATGGTAGTGAAGAAGCTATTACTGGATTAGAAGTAGATGCCATGAGTGATAAAGAATTAGAAAATAATATTCATAAATATTCTGTATATGCAAGAGTAAGTCCAATTAATAAATTAAGAATTGTAAAAGCGTGGAAGAAAAATAATAAAATCGTTGCCATGACTGGTGACGGTGTTAATGATGCACCAGCTTTAAAGGAAGCTAATATTGGGGTAGGAATGGGTATTACTGGAACTGAAGTATCAAAAAATGTTTCCGATATAATATTAGAAGATGATAGTTTTTCAACAATAGTAACTGCTGTTAAAGAGGGAAGAAGAATATTTGATAATATAAGAAATGTTTTAGTATATTTATTAGCAGGAAATATAACTGAAATATTAATTGTTTTTATTGGTTTATTATGTGGTATAGAAATCTTTTTACCAATTCAATTATTATATATAAATTTAATTACTGATAGTATTCCAGCAATAGCATTAGCATTTGAAAAAGAAGATTCAGATGTTATGAATAGGAATGTAAGAAAAAGTGATAGTACTTTCTTTACTCCTTTCTTACTTGCTAAAATATTTTTTGCATCTATTTTAAAAACGATTGCTATATTTATAGTATTTCTTATTAATTTAAAATTATATAATATTAATATTGCTTCAACTTTAGCATTTTTAACTCTAATTTTATTAGAAATAATATTTGCTTTTTCTTGTCGTAATCTTAAAAAAAGAGTTTTAAATAAAAATTTATTTAGTAATAATTATTTAACTAGAAATATTTTACTCTTAATTATTATTCAAATCGTTGTATTTGTTACCCCAATTAAAAATATATTTGGTATAGTTGATATACCATTCTCTCAATTTGTTTTATCTATAATTATTGTATTAGTTGTTTTTGTAATAGATGAACTTTCTAAAAAGTTAATTGCCAGATTATTTAATGATTAAATAACATAAAAATAATTATGAATTATGATTATATAAATTTATTCTATTTTCATAATTTAATTTACTCATATAAAAACCTCGTTTCTTGGATATAGAAACGAGGTTTTTATTATTTTTTCTCTCTTTTTAAAGTTAAATTATTATTTTTGTGATATTCTTCTATTTCAACTTGATGATTATTTATAAATTCATCTTTTAGTTTTTCTAATTCTTCTAAAGAAATATCATCTATATTATTTTCAATCCGATAATTAATAACATAATCAATAAATTCTTTAATAAATATTACATTTTTTGGATTATTTATATCATTATTATATACAATATTTGTATGTAACAATGCAGGTTCATCTGCTTCATATATTTTTATAGTTTCACCATAACTTTTATAGTAATTTGTCGTTTTATAATAATTGGCTAACGCTATTAATCTATCATTATGATCTTCAATGTACATATCAGAAAATTCTTCTCTTTTATCATATGTTGGTGTAATCATTAGACCATTTAGTGGTAATGAATTATTATACATAATATAATACATAATTGTAGCTGAGTAACTAATATATTCTTCTTGTTTATAGGTACTTGTAAGTTCAGCAAGAACTTGACCTAAAGTTTTTTTATTAAATGTTGAGTATTTTTCAATTAAATCTTTAACTTGAGAATACTTATTCATAATTTCTTTTTTTTCTGAAATATTATGATTAATTTCATCTGTGTATTTAAGATTAATTTGATTGATGGCGTTTTCAATATCTTTTTCACGATCTTTTAGTATCTTCTTTTTAGTATCAACATTTTTCTTCAGTTCTTGACTTAATTTTTCTAAATTATCTAAATATTTCATAAATCCTCCATTTAGTAAGTAATATATTAGCATAAAATCTTAAAAAAAGAAACTCATTTTTAAGTTTTTAAAGATATTTACTAAATTAATTAAACTTACTATGATATTTTTTATTAGATTTAAATAAGATGGGAAATTTTGCTAATATGTCAATACAAAACGACAAACATTTCAACTAGTTTGACACATATAGACATTTGTGCTATAATTTAGTTAGTTTTTGAGGGGGATATAAAAATGAAAAAAGGAGTATTAATTTGTACTATTTTAACAATAATTGCAGTATCTATTAATATTTCAAAAATTAATTTTAGTGAGGAATTAGAAGATGTTAATGTTAATGTTGATGAAAAATTGAAAATGGATAATAGTGTAGAAGATACGACTAATTCTGGAATAAATAGTAATTTATATTATTATTCTAATGATGTTGAAGAAGACAATACTATAAAAGAAGAAACAAAAGTAAATCCAAATAATAAAAGTCAAGAAACTAAAATTGATACTAAAGGGGAAACTAATACTCAACAAGGAAAATCTACTGATGTAATAGTAAAACCAAACGAAAACGACAATAGTATGATAAAAGATGATAAAAATAGTGAAGAAATAAAACAAGAATTAAATAAAGATAGTGAATCTGTTATTGATGAGAAACAAGAAAGTAATAATAAGACAAATATTGAAGATAAAAAAGTAGATAGTAATTTAGATGATAATACTCAAGATAAAATTCCAAGTGTTAAAGAAAAATTAAATAATCAAAAGGATGATACTAAAGTAAAAGTTGTAGATAAATCAGTTGGTAAAATGTGTGCTCAAGCTATTGATTATTTTTATGAAGATGCTTATTATAAATATTATTTTACTTGTAAGAAAAGTGTTTATATGTATGTTATAAAAGATGGAAAAGAATATAAATTAGTTGATGCTTTAAAAAATAATATAGTAACTATGCAAGAGTTAAATGATAATGGGTATCAATTTTCTAAAAAAAGTAAAAATTTAGTAGCTAAATAAAAAAGAAAGCTTTAACTTTCTTTTTTATTTGGTATTATCTATTATTTTTGAAAGCTCATATAAAAATGGACTTCTTTCTTTAGGATTTTTATTTACCAGTAAATATACATAATTTTTTGTTCTTGTTAAACCAACATAGAATAATCTACGTTCTTCAGGAAAAGGAATGCGTTCTTTACCAGGTTTAGGTTTAAATAAATTTAAAAGCCAAAAACTATTGAACCCTTCACGTGGAAAATAACGATTAAGCCCAATAATAATTACTTCATCACTAGTTAAACCTTTAGATTTATGAATAGTCATACCTTCAATATCTATATCTTCATTACCAATAAAAGTTATTTTATTATCTAATTCTTCTCTAAGTTCTTTGTCCTTAAAAATATTATTAATATGTTCATTTAGTCTTGCTAGAATTAAAATACTATGTTCTGGATTTTCTTTATGAATTTGTAAAATTAATTGTTGTAATGCTTTATATTCATTACCATCTTCATAAGTAATAAATCTTATAGGATTTACTAAACTTTTATTAGATATTAATTTCTTTTTTATTTGGTCAGGATTTTTCATAATAAAATCACCACTATAATTTATTAATTCTTGACTATTACGATAAGTCTTACTAATATTTAATAATTTAGCATTAGGAAATAATTTTTGAAAATTATAAATATATTCAATTTTAGAACCAGTAAAAGCATATATTGATTGCCAATCGTCTCCCACTGCGACAACTTTCGAATGATTATAATCAGCAATTTTTTTAGTTAATTCATATCTCGATTGTGATATATCTTGATATTCATCAATTATAATATAATCACATTTAAGATTTTCTTTATTAATTAAATATTCAAAATATTTATTAGCATAATAAATCATATCACTATAATCAAAGCCATAAGTTTCTGCTCCAAATAAATTTTGTTGATAATAAAGATAAAAATCATAAAAATAATTAAATTGCTTTATTAATGTTTCTTTTTCTTCATCTTTATAATCTTTTATATAATCTTTAACAATATTATTAATATTATCTCTTTCTGGATTAGCTTTAATTGTATCGATAATATTATATAATAAATCTTTAAATTTATAAAATTGTGAAGTTGGATTACATCTTAACATATGTTCATATATTTCTTCATCAGTTTTGGGATTAAGTTTAATATTTAATTTTAATAATTCATTTTTTAAAGTTTCTTCAATATTATCTAAACCTTGACCATTAATATAATCAATAGCTATAAATTTAGTTTTATGTTCTTGATGATATTTTAATTTCATATTTTTAATTTTATTATATCTATTTAAATTATCGGGATAATTAGATAAACCGAAATATTCAATATATATTTCTTGACCTCCAATATTTAAAGTAAAATCAGGTTTATATTGTTCATTATTGGGTAAGAATTCTTCATATAATTTTTCATATAAATATGGTATATTATTTTTGAATAAAAAGTTAGCTATTAAAGCTTCTCCTTTACTTTTTACTAGTTCACTATTAATAGTATAATAGTTAGACATCTTCTTTTCTACTTCTTCTTTAACAATTTGAGAAAAATCAGTTATTTCTAATTTTTTGGCTTTAATATAAGATTCAAAGTATTCATCAAAAGTATTATATTTATCATAATTGTCTTTAAAAAAAGAACCAAATAACCATCTTTTATTAGTAGAAAGACTATCAAATGTATTTAAAATATCACTAACTTTATTTTTATCATTAAATATATGTTCTTTAAAATAATTTGAAAATATTTCATCTCTTTTATTACTATCAACTACATAACATCTTCGATTATTTTTATATAATTCTTTAATATATTTAAAACCTAAACTATGAAATGTTGTAACATTTGCTGGGATTCCAAAATCTATAGTAATACGATTAGCTAATTCTTGAGTTGCTTTTCTTGTGAAACTCATAACTAATATTTTATTTGGCTCAATGTGTTTTTTATCAACTAAATATTTAACTTTAGCAGCCATTGTTGTGGTCTTTCCAGTTCCTGCTCCAGCAATTATTAAAGTATAGTCATCATCATTTAAAATAGCTTTTATTTGTTCTTCATCTAAAATAATATTATCATCTATATCTTTATAAATATTTTTAAAATAATCATAGTATTCATGATATTTATAGTTAATTGCATTATTATTATAAATTTCTAAATTAAAATTAGGAGGTATTATATTAGGATAACTATTTTTGATAGAGTTATATAAAGAAGTAGAAATATATTCATTATTTTTAATATTATATAAAAACTCCTCTTGCATAATACCACCTTTTTATTATAATAAGTATAACATTTTAATTTGAAATGGAAAAGAGTTATAGTATAATTTAATTAAAGGAAGCGAAATTATGAAAAAAAGAAAATTAGTAGTAGTTGTAGCATTAATCAAAAAGAATAATAAATATTTCATTGGCAAAAGAGCCGATGACGAAGAAGATAATATTGGTAAATGGGAATTTCCTGGTGGAAAAGTGGAAGCTAATGAAGATGAGAGAACCGCTATTGAAAGAGAAATAATGGAAGAGTTAGAACTAAATGTCAAAGCAGTGAAATATTTAACAAGTTGTAATAGAGAAACTGATGATTTAATTGCTGAATTCAAATTATATGAATGTGATTATATAAGTGGAAAAATTAAATTACATGCACATTCTGAATATAAATGGGTATCAAAAAAGAAATTACTTAATTATGATTTACCAACACCTGATATGATGTTAGCATATTATGTTATCAATAATTGTTAGGTTATTGCAATTTTGGAAGTCATAATTTATAATTAATATTGGTGATACTAATGAAAAGAACAATAGGGTTAATCGTAAAAATATTATTAGTTACTTTAGTAGTAACATGGATAAGTTTAATAATGATTGAATATGTTAGATATAATAATGATGAGCCAATGTTAATAAAATTATATGAAGAAACAAGAAATTATGATGATGGTCATGTTTATGTTACTTATGGTTTAGGATATAAATCAATTAGTTATGAAAGAGATAGTATATATGGTAAAGAATTTGGTCATTTATTTATTAAAGTAAAAGAAAAATTACCAGAAAAAAATAAAAGTTAGGACGTGATAGTTTGAAATTAAATAATAAAGGATGGGGAACAACGGAAATGATTCTTTTAAGTTGTGGTTTATTAATTGCCCTTTTAGTTGCAGCATTTTTTATATCACAATTATTTAAGAGTTTCAATAAACAAGCCCAATCAAATTATTTAGAATTAGAAACTAAATTAATTGAAGCTGGAAAAAATTATGTAGATAATTATAATATTGAAATAAATGATACTTTTAAAGTTAGTTCTGAAATATTAAGATTAGATGGTTATATAAATGATTTAAAAGACCAAGATGGTAATCTTTGTACTGGTTATGTTAGAGTAAATAATATTGATAATATATTAGAATATCAAGGCTTTATAAGATGTAATAATTATGAAAGTCCAAATTATAGTGAGTAAGATACATTAATTGTATCTTTTTTTAGACATTAATGTCTAAAAAATAATTCTTAAAATATGTCATAGTAAATTATTTAAATCTTATTTATAATGAAGTTAGAAATGGAGAAAGATAAAATGAATCAAGAAAAGATAGGTAAATTTATTGCTAAATTAAGAAAGGAAAAGAAATTAACGCAAGAAGAATTAGCTGAAAAATTAAATGTTAATAGTAGAACCATATCAAGATGGGAAACAGGTAATTCTATTCCAGATATAAGTATGTTTACTAATTTAAGTAAAATACTTGGAGTATCTATTAATGACTTAATGAGTGGAGAAATAGTAAAAAAAGAAGAATATCAAGATAAATTTGAGGAAAATGTTGTAGAAGTAGTATCCAAAAGTAAAAATAAGAAATGGCATAAATTTTGGTTATGTGTATATATTATAACAATGGTTACAATTATCGGTTTTATTTGTTATATTAAAATACCTTTTAAACAAGCATATGATAAGAATAAAATGGCTGTTATTATAAAAGATACGAGCATGCCTCATTTTGTATATACAACAACATATGATGGTAATATAAAATTATTAATTAGATATAATTCTAAAAAAGAAAAATTATTCTTTATAAGATTAGAAAGTACATTATATGATATGAGAGAAAAAAATGTTAATATAGATAAACAAGACGTGGTTGATTTAACAAGAGGTCCAAGTTATGAATATGAGCATTTTGTAACTTTTGTACCTGATGAAAATTATAAAATATATTATACTAATGTAAAATTTTCTAAAATAGTTAATGCTTCAGAAAAAGAATTAGAAAAAATTATTAAAAATAGTTATTTAATGCTTGAAAGTTAACAGTATATTTAAAATATTAAGTATGGTATAATAAGGGCATGAATGATAAATGAGGGGGTTATATGAAACGTATTCTTATGAACAAAAATGTAGAAGTATTAGTAGCTGATTATGATTCTGCAACAAGTGTTTTTACAAAAATCTATGAAGTTAAAGACATCAATTATGCACCTTATATATTAAAGAGTTTTTATATTGAAAATGATATTAATGATACACCTTTTAGAACTAATTTAAGTGAATGGTTTAAAGGAAGAGGAATACCATCATGGCGTGATAAATTAGATTTATTATTGCATCGATTAAATATTAGTGCTCCATATGAAATTTTAGATAAAGCTTTTGGGTTATCTTTATCTGACCAATATTGGTTAAAACCAAAAGGTAGTAATATTAAATATGATGATATAAACTTTTTTGATAATGATTTTGATTATGCTGAGTTTATGGAAGCATCATTATCTACTAATAGTAAAATAATAAAGAAGGAAAGTTCATTAAAGACTCCTAATAATACAACTGATGGAATGCTTAAAAAAGCTTGGATAATTGATAAAGGTACAAGATATTTATTAAAAGGTGGTTATAAAAATGAAACAATACAACCATTTAATGAAGTGTTAGCTAGTGAAATATGTAAAAGATTAGGATTTAATCATGTAGAATATACCATTGATACTTATAAAGATATGGTTGTATCTAAATGTCCTTGTTTTATAACTAAAGATACTGAACTTGTTACTTGTTATCAAATTAGAAATGATATGAAAAGATATGATAGTATCAAAGATTATGAAGAATATATTAAAAAGTTAGAAGATAATGGTATAGAAAATGCTCGAGAAAAAGTTGAAAATATGTATATATTAGATTATTTAATTATGAATGAAGATAGACATTTAAATAATTTTGGAATTATAAGAGATGTTAATACTTTAAAATGGCTTGATGTTGCCCCAATATTTGACAATGGACAAAGTTTAAATATTGAATATTATGATGAAGAAGAAGTTCATATTTCTGGTAATGGCAGACTATTTTATGAAGAAAAACCATTTGATGAAATAATAAAAATTGTTAAAAATTTAAAGAGAATTGATATAACTAGGTTAGATGGTTTAGTTGAATGGTTTGATGATTTATTACATGAGTATCAAGATTTAACTAAAATGAGTGATGGAAGAATAGAAAGATTATGTATTTTATTAAATAGACAAATTAATAAATTAAAAGAAAAAGTAAAATAATTTGTATTGACAAATAATATAATATAGTGATATATTAATATCGCATTTTATTTAGGTTCTACCTTTGTAGAACTTAATTTAAAAGACAAATTGACACGCTTGGATTCGTGTTCATAGAAGGGAGAGAAAAAATAATGCCTACAATAAATCAATTGGTAAAAAAGAATCGTCAAAGTAAAACTAGAAAAAGTAAGAGTCCAGTACTTGGAGTTGGATTTAATACATTAGAAAGAAAACAAACTGATGTTAAAAGTCCACAAAAAAGAGGAGTTTGTACTCGTGTAGCAACTAGAACACCAAAGAAACCTAACTCAGCACTTCGAAAATTTGCTCGTGTTAGACTTTCTAATGGTAAAGAAATTGATGCTTACATTCCAGGTGAAGGACATAATTTACAAGAACACAGCGTTGTATTAGTACGTGGTGGACGTGTAAAAGATTTAATCGGTGTAAGATATCATATTGTTCGTGGTACACTAGATACTCATGGTGTTGAAAATCGTAAACAAGGTCGTAGTAAATATGGTGCTAAAAAAAGTAAATAATTAAAAATATTAGAAAGAAGGAGGATTATAAATGCGTAAAAGAAGAGCAATAAAAAGAGATGTATTACCAGATCCAATATATAATTCAAAAATAGTTACTAAACTTGTAAATACAATTATGTTAGATGGTAAAAAAGGTACAGCTCAAAATATAATATATGAAGCTTTTGAAATTATTGAAAAACAAACAGGTAAAAAAGCTATGGATGTTTATACAGAAGCTTTAAAAAATATTAGCCCAGCATTAGAGGTTAAATCTCGTCGTGTTGGTGGTTCTAACTATCAAGTGCCTACTGAAGTTACTGATGCAAGAGCACAAACTTTAGCACTACGTTGGTTAGTTAATTATGCAAGACTTAGAAATGGAAAGGGAATGGCCATCAATTTAGCAAATGAGATTATTGATGCATCAAATGGTGAAGGTGGAGCCGTTAAGAAGAAAGAAGATACTCATAAAATGGCTGAAGCAAATAAAGCATTTGCTCATTATAGATGGTAGTGTAATTTATGGCAAGAGATGTTACAATAGATAAAGTTCGTAATATTGGTATAATGGCACATATCGATGCTGGTAAAACTACTTTTACAGAAAGAGTTTTATTCCATACTGGTATTACTCATAAAATTGGTGAGACTCATGATGGTGAATCTCAAATGGATTGGATGGAACAAGAAAAGGAACGTGGTATTACTATTACTAGTGCTGCAACTACTGCTCACTGGAAAGGATATCGTTTAAATATTATCGATACTCCGGGACACGTAGACTTTACTGTTGAAGTTCAAAGAAGTTTAAGAGTTTTAGATGGTTCTATTTGTTTACTAGATGGTAATGCAGGTGTTGAGCCACAATCTGAAACTGTATGGCGTCAAGCTACTGAATATAAAGTACCTAGAATGATATTTGTTAATAAAATGGATAAAATAGGTGCTGATTTCCAATTTAGTTTGGATACGATAGGTAGTAGACTAGGAGTTAATTATGCTCCAATTCAATGGCCAATTGGAGCTGAAAATGATTTTCATGGTATAGTTGATTTACTTGAACAAAAAGCTTATACATTTGATAGAACTGATGAACATGAAAATTATAAAGAAATTCCTATCCCTGATGATTTAAAAGATTTAGTAGCTACTAAGAGACTAGAATTAGTTGAAAAAGCTGTTGAATTTGATGATGCCTTAATGGAAAAATATTTATCAGGTGAAGAATTAACTGTTCCTGAAATTAAAAGTGCAATTAGAAAAGGTGTTTTAGCTGCTGAATTTTTCCCAGTACTTTGTGGTAGTGCTTTATCAAATACTGGTGTTAAGTTAGCGCTTGATGCTGTAATTGATTACATGCCTGCTCCAACAGATGTTGAAGCTATTGAATGTACTGATGCAAAAGGAAATTTAGTTAAAAGACACCCAAGCGATTCTGAACCATTCACTGCAATGGCATTTAAGATTGCTGCCGATCCATATGTTGGACGTTTAGCATTCTTCCGTGTATATTCAGGTCACTTAACTAGTGGATCTTATATTTATAATAGTACTAAAGGTGTAAAAGAAAGAGTTGGCCGTATTGTTCAAATGCATGCTAACCAAAGAAAAGAAATAACTGATGTATATACAGGTGAAATTGCTGCTTTAGTTGGTTTAAAAAATACAACTACTGCTGATACACTTTGTGATGAAAGTAATCCAGTAATCATGAATGGTATGGAATTCCCAGACCCAGTTATTGATGAAGCTATTGAACCAAAAAGTAAAGCTGACCAAGAAAAATTAGGCTTAGCATTACAAAAATTAGCTGAAGAAGACCCAACATTTAAATACAAAACTGATCCAGAAACTGGTCAAACAGTTATAAGTGGTATGGGTGAATTACACTTAGAAGTATTAGTAAGACGTATGAAAGATGAATACGGTGTAGAAACAAACATTGGCCGTCCACAAGTTGCATATCGTGAAACTATTACAGTTCCAGCTGAATGTGAAGGTAAATATATTAAACAATCAGGTGGACGTGGACAATATGGACATGTTTGGGTTAGATTTGAACCAAATCCTGAAAAAGGATATGAGTTCGTTGATGCTATCGTAGGTGGTGTAGTTCCTCGTGAATATATACCAGTTACCGATAAAGGCTTACAAGAAGCTATGGCTGGCGGTATGATTGCTGGTTATCCAGTTGTAGATGTTAAAGCAACATTATTTGATGGTTCTTACCATGATGTAGACTCATCAGAAATGGCCTTCAAAATTGCTGCTTCAATGGCTTTAAAAGAAGCTGCTAAGAAATGTAAACCAGTATTACTTGAACCGATAATGAAGGTTGAAGTAGTAGTTCCTGAAGAATATATGGGTAATGTTATGGGAGACCTTACTAGTAGACGTGGAAAACCACTTGGAAATGAATCACGTGGTAATGCGTTATCAATTAATGCTATGGTTCCACTTGCAGAAATGTTTGGTTACATGACAAGCTTACGTTCAAATTCTCAAGGACGTGGAAACTTTACAATGACACTTGATCATTATGAAGAAGTTCCAAGAAATATTGCTGATGAAATTATTAAGAAAAATAGTGTTAATTAGCAAATAAAGATTGAATAATACTTGAAAAAAATTCAAGCATTAGATAAAATATAATAGTAACAAAGAAAGGAGAAAAATATTATATGGCAAGAGAAAAATTTGATCGTTCTAAAGAACACGTTAATATAGGTACTATTGGACACGTTGACCATGGTAAGACTACATTAACTGCTGCGATCACTAAATATTTCGGTGAATTTGTTGATTATGCTGATATCGACAAAGCTCCAGAAGA
>CANQBF010000003.1 GCA_947588895.1 uncultured Bacilli bacterium
AGTGCTAATATAATTTTGTAGGTTTTTCGACATTTTTATATTCGTCTTTTCCTACATTTTTATATTAGCACTATCAAATATTTAAAAACTAAAATATGTAAAATATTTGGTCATGATGTTGATTTAACGTATGCCATCATATGGTATGATGATAATAATACTTTGCATCTTGATGGGGATATCGATTGTATATGTGATTTTTGTGGGAAGTTTTTAGATGAAGAAGATTGGAAAGATCCTGATTCATTATATAATTATGGAATAGTTATGCCAAAAAGGAAAGAAGATTTATCTTTACCATCATTTGAAGATTATCAAAGAAAACTAAAAAAATAATTTAAAACTTAAGTGAGTATGTAAAAAACTTTGTGTAAAGATAAATCCTTTCTATGGTAATATAGAAATATATAACTAAGAAAGGATTTTTTATATGAAAGAAAATAAAAATAAAGAAGTTGTTAAATATTTATTAGAAAATTATGATATTAAAAATGCAAATGATATTGCTGCTGCATTGAAAGATATGTTTAAAGATACTATTCAAACCATGATGAATGCTGAATTTGATTCATCTATGGGTTATGAAAAAAGTGATAATAAAATAGAAAAATCAAATTATAGAAATGGTTATTCTTCAAAAAAGGTAAAAAGTCAATTTGGTGAATTTGAATTAACCGTCCCTAGAGATAGAAATGCTGAATTTGAACCACAAATAGTTCCTAAGAATAAAAGAGATATTTCTGGTATTGAAGAGAAAGTTATAAATCTTTATGGAAAGGGATTATCAACTAGAGAAATAAGTGATTCTATCGAAGATATCTATGGAGTTCAACTATCTGCTACAATGATAAGTAATATTACAGATGCAGTTTTAGAAGAAATAGAAGAATGGCAAAAAAGGCCATTAAAAGAAGTATATCCAATTGTATTTATAGATGCAGTACATTTTAATGTAAAATGCGAAAATGTTATAGTAAAAAAAGCAGCTTATGTTATTTTGGGAGTTACTACTGAAGGATTTAAAGAAGTATTAGGAATATGGATTGGTGAAAATGAATCTGCAAAATATTGGTTAGGCACTTTAAATGAATTAAAGAACCGCGGAGTTAAAGACATATTAATTATATGTTCTGATGGTTTAAAAGGAATAAATGAAGCAATAAAAGCTGTTTATCCAAATGCTATGCAACAAAGATGTATTGTTCATTTAATTAGAAATTCTGTTAAATTTGTTTCCTATAAACATTTAAAAGAGTTTTGTAATGATTTAAGAACTATATATAAATCAAATAATGAAAAGGAGGCACGAGAAAATTTAGAAAAAGTAAAAAATAAATGGAATTCCATTTATCCAACAAGTTTAAAAGTTTGGGAAGATAATTGGGAAGCAATTTGTACTTTATTCAATTATTCTAAAGAATTAAGAAAAATAATGTATACAACTAATGCTATTGAAAGTTTAAATCGTTCATATCGTAAATATACTAAAACTAAAGGTGTATTTACTAGTGATAATTCTTTAATGAAATGTTTATTTCTAGCTACTAAAAATGTAGAGAAAAAATGGACTACTAGATATCCTAATTGGGATATGATTTATAATGAACTTAATATTTTATATCCTGAACGATTAAATTGATCTTTGAAAATTATTCAGTTTGTGTTATTATTAAGATAACAAAAAAGAGATTGTTATAATCAATCTCAAATATCTTTATTACCATGGATTGGTAACTTTACACAAAGTTTTTTACACTCTCACTTAAGTCCTTAGTTGGGCTTTTTGTTTTGGAATATATATAAAAACGCTAATAATTTTAAGAACTACTAGCGTTTTTTATTAATTCTTCTTTAATTTCTTTTTATTTGTATTTAAATATTCTAATATTAAATTATCTTTTAATTCTTGATTATAATTTGTATTAAGTATTTTTATACCAAATTTTTCATCTATCAAACTTATAAGAACATCTTCCATATTTTCATAACAATATTCTTCTATTGCTTCAGTTAAAACTTTATTAATTAATTCTTTATAATCAATTAGAATATTATCATTATCTTCTTGATCAATTAATTTATTAATTAAGTAATCTCTAACCATTGTAGATTCTTGATCTTGAATTTTAAAATAATTAGATTTTGCTATACCATCAATTAAAATAATAGTTGCATTTCTCTTAAGAAGTGCTCTTTCTTTAACAATATCTTTATTATCTTCTTTAGAATTTTTAATTTCTAGTTTCATTTTCTTATCACAATAGATAAATGTTTTACAAATATTTAAAATAAAATCATAATTATTATTTATTGCTTTTTCTTCATTAACGAATTTTATTAAGTAATTATTTAAAAATTCATCTTTAGATTCTTGCATAATATTTAATAGTTCTCTTTGATGTGGCAAATATTTCTTGTTAGTCATAATCTTATAATACATTTCTTGCTTGTTATTATCTTTTTCATAAAGATATAAATAGGCATATTTTTTATTTAATCCTAGTTTTTTAAAATTACTATTTTCAACTATCTCTATACCCTTTGCTAATACGCATTCATTAGTTTTATTACTAAATAACTTAATTATAGTTATAAAATTTTTAAAATCATTGTTAGTAATTCTGTTATAATAATATTTATTTAATTCATCGTTAATTAACTTATAATATTGTGAATAATTTTCGAGTAACTCAATAAAATCAAATATCAAATCATTTTTAGCTAGCTTATTTACATAAATAAAGATTTCTTTAACATTGTTTGAAATATTGTAATCATCAATATTTCTTATTAAATTAAGACATCTTTTATTTAGATTAAGATTAATTAAAAATGGATTTTTATAAACTTCTAATTCATAAAAATCAAATCCTACTGGAGAATTCATTATTTCATTAGCATATTCTAAAGAAAGGTCCATGTTAATAAGATTTGAATCAATTAGTACTTCATATACACCATATAAGTCTTTACTTTTAATAAATATATCTAAACTTTCATAAACAATATTCTTTTCATTAATTAAATCATTAGTAATAATACTATATGCTTTCGAAATACTAGTTTGAATATTGGCAAGTATTCTAGCATATTTTATCTTTTTAGATTCTAATAACTTTAAAACAACTGTATACGCTTTTTTATTGGTATTATAAACTAAATTAATAATATTTAAACTTTCTTTTAATTCTTCATCACTAAAATTATTATCAAATGCCACTACTAAAAATTGTCCAAATTCATCAACATCATCTATCAACAAATTATTAATTAATTCTTTATTTGTACTAAAAATATTATTTATTTTTTCTATATTGTTTTTAAAAAGGTTAAGAAAATGTTTTTTATCAATATCAGAAAAAGGCATTTTTTTAATAAATTTACAAACTAATAAAGTATTATCACTAAATGTATTGTTTATTATAAATTCATAAGTATCTTCATTAAGAACTTCAATATTTTTCATACTATCATTATTACATTTATCTTTTATTATATTGATTATTGAATCTATATCTAAATTGGAAAAACGAAATTTAGATAAATTATTAATAATCATATCTATTAAATTATTATTAATTAATTTCTCATTAGTTAAATAACTATATAAGTTTTTAGCATCAAAATTTGCAACATTTTCAATAAATATATTTGCATATTTAATAGTTAGATTTTTATCTCTTAACATTTTATTATCAAAAATTTTTATTAAACAATCTAAACCATCTCTTTCACAAAAGATACCATAATTGAATGTAACAACAACTCTATTCCAAACGCCAATAACATCAAGTAAGTCTTGTTCATCACTAAAATATTTTAATGAGTTTATAACTGCATATACTAGTTCTCCTCTGTATGGTAATTTATTTAATTCATCTATTACTTTATTACTATAATTTAATACTCTTTTTAAATCTTCAATAGAAATTAAATCATTATATTTTAGTATATTTAGTAAATCTTCATTTATATTGTTTTTTTTCATATATAACCCTCCATTACAAATATAATTATATGCGTATTTTTAAACGCCTGTCAATATTAATTAATTAGTAAATTTTTTATTTGCTTAAACTATGAGTATCCATTTTATCATATTTTATCTATATAATTCTGCAATATCTTTTAAATCTTTAATCTAAAAAATTACACTTCTTACATAATTCTTCACATTTTTTATTTTCTTGAAAACATGCTAACATAGTTTGATATCTCTTACTATTTATAATATCATCTAAATTATCTTGATAAATATTACCTAAATTAATAATCCCTTCTGTATCTAGGCAACATGGTATAATTGTTCCATCAACCAAAATACCAATATGGTCTTTTAAAGCATAACATTTACCCTTATCATTATAATAATCATTAGTAAGTGATGGCCAAATAAATTCATGACCCATACTTATAAAAACATGATTATTTATTTTAAAATTTTCTTCTAACTTAATTTCTTTATGAAAATAATTTTCTAAATACTCTTTTATTTTTAAATTATTTTCATTATCCACCCAAAATCTTAAATTAAAATAAGTATTAGGTAAATTATTAATAACATTAATTATATTATTAAGATATTCTTCTAAAGTTAAATTATATTTATTATTAAAACTATGAAGCGAAATATTTATTTGTCTTATATTTTGATTATCTTTTATTTTATTAATTAAATATCCATTAGTAGTTATATTAATATAAAAATCTTTACTAGCAATATTTATAAGTTCATTAATATTAGGATGTAATAAAGGTTCACCTAAAACATGAAAATATAAATATTTAGTATAAAATTTTATTTTAGATAATATTATTTTAAAATTAGCAATACTTATAAATTCATTCTTTCTTTTATTTTGAATACAAAAAGGACATTTTAAATTACAATTATTAGTTATTTCTAAATATATTTTTTTATACATTACATTCATCCAATTAATTTACAAAATCACTAACATCACTTTTTTTAATGATATCACCTTTTTTAATATCTTTATTAGCCATTTTATTTGCTAACTCATTAAAACTTATCATTTCACCTTTAGGTATATCATCTAAATCAATATCAATTACTCCAATAAAATCAAAATCTATTTTTTCTCCTTTAACAATATCTTTTTTGGCAACAGGAACCCTAACATTAGTAATTGCAGCATTAACTCTATCATCATAAACTTTATGCAAAAATAAAATTGAACAAAATACTACCCATACTACTGCAATTATTACAATTAAAATTATTAAAAATATATTTTTATTTTGCATATCAAACTCACCTTTAACTAATTATATCAAATATATTTTTAAAACAAAATAGTGTTATTATTTTCTTTATTATGATAAAATTAAAGGGAGGTAATATAAAATGTATGATGTAGTTATAGTGGGCGCAGGTCCAGCTGGTTTATTTACGGCTTATGAATTAATCAAAAAGAATAAAAAGTTAAAAGTGTTATTACTAGACCAAGGTAAATTTGCTAAACATCGAGTATGTCCAATGAAAAAAACTAATATATGTGTTGGTTGTAATCCTTGTGGTATCTTATCAGGTTATGGTGGTGCTGGAACATTTTCTGATGGCAAATTAAACTTCATTCCTAAACTTGGTAAATCCGATTTATATAAATATATGAGTATTAGTGAAGCTGAAAAATTAATTGATGATACTGAAGAAATATTTAATGAATTTGGTATGGATAGCGATGTATATCCAACTAATATGGAAGAAGCCAAAAAGATACAAGAAAAGATTGCCAAAGAAGGGGCGAGTCTTTTAATTATTAAACAAAAACATTTAGGTAGTGATAAATTACCAGAGTATATTCAAAATTTTACTGAATATTTAAAAAATGCTGGCGTTGATATTTTAGAAAATGCTTGTGTTAAAGATATTGAAGAAATAGATAAAGGCAATTATAAAGTTATTTATAATGATAAAGAAATAGATACAAGATATGTTGTTGTAGCTCCAGGTAGAACTGGTGCAAAATGGATTCAAGAACTTGCTGATAAATACAAAATACCTTATGTATCACAAAGTATTGAAATTGGAGTTAGAGTTGAAGTAAGAAAAGAAATATTAAAAGAATTATGTAGTGTTATTTATGACCCAACTATATTTATTAAAACTGCTACTTACAATGACCAAATAAGAACATTTTGTACTAATCCCGAAGGTTTTGTAACTAAAGAAAACTATTATGGTTATATATGTGTTAATGGTCATGCTTTAAAAGAAGTTAAATCTAATAATTCTAATTTTGCATTTATATCTAAAGTTAATTTAACTCATCCATCAACTAACACTAGAGAATATGGCGAATGCATTGCGAGAATTGCCAATACTTTAGGTAATGGAAAACCAATAGTTCAATCATTAAGAGATTTAAAAGCCGGTAGACGAAGTACGATTGAAAGAATAAATAAAGGATTCATTGAACCAACATTAAAAGATGTAGTTGCAGGAGATTTAGCATTAGTTCTTCCCCATAGAATTATTAAAAATATTTTAGAAGGATTAGAAACTCTTGATAAAATAATTCCAGGTGTTAATAATGGCGAAACATTACTATATGGACCAGAGATAAAATTCTTTAGTAATGAAATAACTACCGATAATCATATGAAGCTTTTAGACCATAATATATACTTTATTGGCGATGGTGCTGGTAAAGCCGGAAACATTGTTGCAGCAGCAGCGACAGGCTTAGTTGCAGCTCGTGATATTATAGAAAAAGAGAGTAAAAAATAATATCAAAAAATTTTTTAAAAAAGTGTTAAAAAAGTGTTGACAAATTAAGTGAAATCGATTAGGATAGTAATCACCAATTCGGAAATTCTCGAATTGGTGCTAGTATCACACTAGTCAACCCCTTTTTATTCTTTGAGAACATGTGCAAACATGTTCTCGTTTTTTTTATTATTTAAAAAATGTTGAAAACCTTTAAGCTTTCAACATTATTTTTTTATACCAACTTTTTATAATAATTATATCTTTTAATTGCATTCTCTTTTTGTGACTCTAATAAATCATGAGCAAGTTGTTCATCTTTAATTTTCAATGCTTTAAATCTTACTTCATTATCTAAAAATTCTTGATAACGATTAAAATCTGGTTCTTTACTATCTAAATATAATTTTTCTTCTTCAGGATTATAATGCATTAAAAGTTCATAACCAACATCTACAGCTAATTTGCCTTCACTTACTGCACAAGATAAACCATTTTTTATACCATGTTCAACACAAGGCGAATAAGCAATAATTAAAGCTGGTCCATTATGCTCCATAGCTTCTTTTAAAACTTTAATTGTATGCATTGGATTTGCTCCCATTGAAATACTTGCAACATAACAATTTGGATAACTCATTGCAATTCTAAATAAATCTTTTTTATAAGTTTTTTTACCAAAATCTGCAAATTCTGCAACTGCACCTATTTTACTAGATTTACTCATTTGTCCACCAGTATTTGAATAAACCTCTGTATCTAATACTAAACATTTTATATTTCTATTTTGACTTAATACATGGTCTAGACCGCCAAAACCAATATCATAAGCCCAACCATCTCCACCGATTGCCCAAACAACTCTAGATGGAATATAATCAATTAAATCCTTTAAATCTTTAGGAATATTTTTATCATTTAAATTATCTCTAACACTAGTAGTTATTTTAACATCTTCCATATTTGCTAACCATAATTCATATTGTTTCTTTATATCTTCTTCAACTGAATTAATACTCATTTCCATTATTTCTTTAATTCTATTTCTTTTATTTTGGTAAGATGCATCAATACCTAAAGCAAATTCAGCATTATCTTCAAATAATGAATTAGCCCAAGGAATACTATAAGGAGTTGATGGAGCACTTCCACCATAAATTGATGAACAACCAGTGGCATTAGCAATCACTAATTCATCCCCATAAAGTTGTGTAAGTAATCTTATATATGGTGTTTCTCCACAGCCAGCACAAGCTCCACTAAATTTAAACTTACTTTTTTGCAAGGAAGCTCCCTTAATATTAAATTTATCCATTAATTCAGGATTTTCATAATTTTCAAAATATTTATTTACAATTTCTAAATTTTCTTTATTAGAATTACCAAAACTTAAAGCTTGAGTTGGACAATTTTTAATACATAAACCACATCCCGTACAATCTTTTTCAGAAATAGCTAAATAATAATTATATTCTTCTTTTCCAACATATTTTTTACCAATATTATCTTTAGTAACTATTGGTCTTATAACTCCATGAGGACATATAATATTACATTTGCCACATTCAATACATTTTTCCATATCCCAAACAGGAATTAAATATGAAACACCTCTTTTTTCCTCACTAGCAAGATTCCATGGGAAAGCTCCATTACGATATGGCACTAATTCACTTACTTTTAAACTATTACCTTCTCTACAATTAATCTTTTCAAAAATATTTTGTTTTAATTTAACTGGTTCATCTACTTCATGTAAATTTTCTAAAATCTTTAAACTATCAAGTGAATTATTTAATGCATTAATGTTATTATTTATTACTTCTTCTCCTTTGGTAACAAATGTTTTTTTTATTAATTCTACTACTTTTTCATAACCATTTGGAATATTTAATAACTTTAATATAACCATTTCAATTATTTTATTTATTTTACCATTAATATTATTATTTAAAACAATTACTGATGCATCAATATAAAATACCTTAATCTTTTTATTATTAATAATATTTTTTAAATTATTAGGTAAAAATTCATTTAATTCTTTTTCATTTTTATTAGTATTTAATAATAAAATACCATTATCTTTAATACTATCTAATACTTTAAATCTTTTTAAATATTCATCTTTCGTAACTACAACTATCTCTGGATTTTCAACATAAAATGGTGCATTTATTTTACTTTTACTCCATCTTAAATTAGAAATAGTTACCCCACCACTTTTTTTAGAATCATATTCAAAATATCCTTCAACATAATTATCTTCTTCAGCAATAATTTTAAGCATTTCTTTACTAGCACTAACCATTCCATCAGAGCCAAAACCAAATATTTTTATTTCTTTAGCATCAAGTTCTATATTATAATCTTCTTCTTCCAAAGATAAATTAGTAACATCATCATTAATACCAATCGTAAAATTATTTTGAAGTTTAGTTTTTAACATTTTAAAAACACTATAAATATGTTTAGGTGTCGTATTTTTACTAGATAAACCATATCTACCACCAACTATATTAATATTTTTATCATGTAGAGCACTAACAATATCTAAATATAATGGTTCTCCAATACTACCAGCTTCTTTTGTTCTATCTAATACAGCAATATTTTTAACTGAAGATGGTAAAACATCTAATAAATATTTAACACTAAAAGGTCTATATAAATGAACATTTATAAGTCCTACTTTTTCGCCTTTTTTATTTAAATCATCTACTACTAATTTAATTGTATCAGTTACACTTCCCATCGCAATAATTATATTAGTTGCATTACTATCGCCATAATAATTAAATGGTTTATAAGAAGTATGCATAATATTATTAATTTTTTCCATATATTCATTAACAATATCAGGCATTTTTAAATAAAGTTCATTTCTTGCTTCAACTGATTGAAAATATATATCTTCATTTTCAGCTAAACCATATTGAACACCACAATTTACATTTAAGCATTTATTTTTATAATCATTTATATTATCCCAAGGAATTAATTTTAACACTTCTTTTTCATCAATTAAATCAATCGTATTAAGTTCATGACTAGTTCTAAAACCATCAAAAAAATGAACAAAAGGTAAACTTCCTTTAATCGCCGCTAAATGAGCAACAACTGCTAAATTTTGAGCATCTTCAACATTCGAAGATGATAACATACAAAATCCAGTTTCTCTTGTGGCATAAACATCAGAATGATCACCAAAAATAGATAAAGCATGTGTTGCTACTGTTCTACTAGCTACATGAATAACTCCCGGTAAACATTCACCAGCTATCTTATACATATTAGGAATCATTAATAAAAGACCTTGACTAGCAGTAAATGTTGAAGCTAGTGAACCTGAAAGTAAAGCACCATGCATTGTTGCAATCGCACCAGCTTCACTTTGCATTTCAATTACATTTGGTACACTTCCATATAAATTTTTTAAATCACTATGAGTTAAACTATCTATATTTGAAGCCATTGGACTAGAAGGTGTAATTGGATATATACTACATATTTCACTAAATAAATATGCTATTCTACTACACGCTGTATTTCCATCTACTTGTTTTTTCATATCATCACCACCATAATTATAAAATAAAATGACTAGATTTACTAGTCAAATTAAAAAAGTTCACGTTTTGTGAACTTAATTTATAATTATTCTGTTCTAAGTGCAATAACTGGGTCTTTTTTACTTGCTATTTTTGATGGAATTAAACCAGCAATTACAGTTAATACCACACTAATAATAACTAATACAATACTACCTACTAAAGGTAATTTACATAAATTACTTATATCAACTAATTTTTTTAGAACTATGTTAATAGGTATTGTTAATAAGAAAGTAATACCTATACCTAAAAGACCAGCAGTTAAACCAATAATAAATGTTTCAGCATTAAATACTCTAGCAACATCTTTTTTACTAGCACCAATACTTCTTAAAATACCAATTTCCTTTGTTCTTTCTAATACACTAATATAAGTAATAATACCAATCATAATTGATGATACAATTAAGGAAATACTAACAAAAGCAATCAATACATAACTAATAATATTAACGATTGTAGTAACACTACTCATAAGTAATCCAACATAATCAGTATATTGAATTTTATTTACTTCATCTTGAGAATCATTATAATCTTTAATTATATTTTCAATTTCTTCTTTATCACTAAAGCTTTTTGGATATAAATTAATTGCACTAGGAGATTCTAAATCAATTACGCCAAAATTACTCAAATTATTTTCATAACTATCAATTCCACTAAAAGGTTCTTTAGTCAAAACATTAATCTCTTTATTACTCTTTTGCTCTTTAGCAATATTTGAATTATTATTTTTATCAATAATATAATTAGTTAATTCATTTAAATAACCAATACCACCAGTTGTACTATTAATTGATGCTTCTTCATTTGGTTTCATAATACCTACTACTTTTATTGTTTCAGCATCATCAATTAATTTTTTCATATAGCTTTCATTTTTACTCATATCTTGCCAAATACCATTTTCTTTTTTATATAAATCAGTATTTAAAATTAATTTATATTCTAAAGCTAATATTTCATCATATGTATAAACTTTATCAGTTAATTCATACTTTTCTCCCCTCATTGTACTTTGAAACAATTCAAACAATTCTTGTTTATCTTTAAGCCCTAAAGAATATAAAGCATAATCACTAACTTCATTATTTTCATCAACTATTAAAATAATTTCATTATATTTTTCTGGTAATCTACCGGCAATAATATCATATTGACTTTTTAATAATTCTTTATTATTAGATAATTCACTCCATAAAGGATAATTACTCATCATTGTTCCCATACCCATTTCTTCCATAATATGAGATGGATTAATTTGGTTTATTCCTTTACTAGTATCTTTATCATATATATTTATATCAAAATTATATACATATTTTATATCAGTCGTTAATTCTTTTATTTTATCATTATTATCAACAAATTTTTTGAAATCAACTAAATTATTAGTAGTAACTTTATTGATTACCATACTCATCATATCAGTCATAACATTATTTGAATAAATTTTATCATTATCATGCTCTTTTTTATCATCACTTTGCATACTATTCATAAATGATGCCATATCAACTGTTTGTCTTTCAATAGTAAGTGGATAGCTAGTAAGTGTATCTTCTTGAACTTTAGCAATATATTGTTCAATACCATTTGATAAACTCATAATTAAAGAAATACCAATAATTCCTATACTACCAGCAAAAGCAGTTAAAATTGTTCTTCCTTTTTTTGTCATTAAATTATTTAAACTTAAAGAAACAGCAGTCTTAAATGACATATTAGCTTTAATATTTTTATCTTTCTTCTTTATTTCAACTTTTTCGCCATCATATGGATTACTATCTCCTTCAATAACTCCATCTTTAATATTAATTATTCTTGTTGAATATTTTGAAGCTAAATCAGGATTATGAGTAACCATAATAACTAAACGGTCTTTAGCAATTTCTTTTAATAAATCCATAATTTGAATACTAGTTTTAGTATCTAATGCTCCACTTGGTTCATCAGCTAAAACTATTTGAGGATTATTAACGAGTGCTCTAGCAATCGCTACTCTTTGCATTTGACCACCAGATAATTGGTTTGGCTTTTTATTAATATGTTCACTTAATCCTACACTAGCTAATGCTTGTTTAGCTCTTTCTCTTCTTTCTTTTTTAGATACACCTGATAAAGTTAAAGCTAACTCAACATTACTAAGTATAGTTTGATGAGGTATTAAATTATAACTTTGAAAAACAAACCCAATTTTATGATTACGATATATATCCCAATCATGGTCAGTATAATTTTTAGTTGATACTCCATCAATAATTAAATCACCACTTGTATATTTATCTAATCCCCCAATTATATTTAAAAGGGTTGTTTTTCCAGAACCTGATGGTCCTAAAATAGAAACAAATTCACATTCTCTAAAATTAATACTTACTCCATCTAAAGCATTTTGAATAAAATTATCAAGTTTATATACTTTAGTTATATTTTTTATTTCTAGCATAAAAATCCTCCTTTAAATTATATGTAATTTTTTTAAACTTACTTTCTTATTATATTAAGTATTTGTGAAGTTTACAAGAAAAATTTAACAAAAGCTACATAATAGTAAAAAAAGAAAGGAATTTCTACCTTTCTAATTATTATTTATATCTTAATTTTCCTGTAATTAAAGATTGCAAACTATTAATAGATTTTAATTCTTTACTTAAAGATACTTGTTTATCAGCTTTTGATACAATTCTTCCTTCCAAATATACACTTCTTGAAATAGATAAATTAAATAATTTATTACGATTAGTTGATTCAATAATCATATTTTTATATTTTGGTAATAAATTTTTATATTTTTTCAAATTATTTAATTCTAATTTTTCAATTTCTTTTCTAGCACTTTTTACTGGAAATGGATACATATGATGAATTATACCATCAATAATCATATATGCCATTTCTTTATTCTCAAAATATTCAGGATACCATGTTATAGCATTAATAACTGCTTCAATTGGATGAGTAAAACCATGTTTATTAGTAAAATATTCTTTTTTTATTGGTGAATTTTGCCATGGTAATTCATATAAGTCATGGAACATAGCAATAATAACTGCTGTTTTTAAATCAACATTATTATATTTTTCTTTATTTTTAATTAATTTATATGTAACCATTGCATCACTTAATATATGATATCCTAAACTTATATTATCATGATGAGGATATTCTAAAGCATTATACCTTTTAATAAATTCTTCATGAGATATTATAGGCATAATAAAACTAAAGAACTCTTCTTTCTCACTTCTATTAAAATCATAATTATCTAGTAATTCATTTATGTCGTCAACCATATTTATCCCACCTACATAGAATTATACGCTTTTTATTAAAAAAATACAATAAAAATTGTATTTTTCACTTTTTCCTTCTAACTAATTCTTGGCGTTTATTCTTGATAATATCAACTTCACTATCATTATGTAGTCCAGTATAAATATCCCAATCAGGTTCATCAGTTGTCATGTCTATACCTCTTTTATTAATTATTTTAAATGATTCATATTGTTCTTTAATTGTTTTTAATATTCGCATATCCATTTTTCTGCTATTGTTTTCATTTTTAGTCATTTCAATACTATTATTTTTTATAGTTTCTAATGCTTTTTCAGCTTCTTTCTCTTTTAAATTCAAATAATCAATATTAGATTCAGTTTGATGTTGCTTATCTTTAAGATTATATTCCATATTCATTAACTTTGTAGTTTTAATATATGAATAACCAGTAACTATTATAAAAAATAATAAGTATATAAAATCTAATACAACATGACTAGTTATCATTGAAAATAATTGAATCCCTGTAAATAAAGTCCCAATAATATTAAATATACTAAATAAAATTATATACTTATTATTACTTTTTATTTGATTAATTAAATTATTACGTTTATTTTCTTCTTCATTTTTTAAATTATTAATAAACTCTATTATATTTTCTTCTGTTAATATATCATATACATTATCTACAGTTTTAACTTCTTTTTCCCCATTATCCATTTTTACCTTGGTATTCTCTCCATCAAATTTATATTCTTTATTCATAAAACCTCCATGACCTTATTTTATCATATGTCAATTTCTAAATCAATTTATTGTACCTAAATATTCTACAATTACTCTAACTGTTGGATTAACAAAATAAGAACGAGTATTTTGAATTGAATTTATAAATGGTGATTTTAAATTAATTGTATCTAAAGATAAATTTACAAGTTCATATTGATTATTTTCATCTTCTACAGTAATTATTCCTTCTCCATGTAATTCTTGTATTTCACCTCGATATATATATTTACTATCTCCTACATATATTGAATCAGTATCTTTTTTTCTAAATCCAATAGCAATAAAATCTTTATCTTCATTAAAAGTTTGATTTGCTTTTTTATAAGCATAAACCATAAAAGTAATTTTATAATATCCAGTTTTATTAAAACTAACTAAATAATCTGGTGAAACACTTGTTAATTCTTCACTTTCCATTTCTTTTCTTTTTATTGGAATTCTTGAATTAGAAGCAACTTCAAAACCATCATATGGATAACTTTCATTAAATGTTATTAAATAACTAGCTTTTATTTTTTCTGGTCCACTTGGCCCTGTAACTCCTGGTTCTCCTTGAATACCTTGAGGACCCATTGGTCCCATTTCGCCTTTTTCTCCCTTAGGACCTCTTATTACTCCAACATCTTTCCACTTATTTTCATTTTCACTCCATACATATAAATTATCATTAATTAAATATCCATCACCTTGTTTACCACTTTCATGCTCTTTCATTAAATCTTCAAGATTATCATAAGAGCCTTCAATAGTTACACTTGTTCCTGAAGGACCTATCGCACCCGGTATTCCTGGTTCTCCCTTATCACCTTTTAATCCTCTAGCACCAGGTTCTCCTTTATCTCCCTTTTCTCCTTTTGGGCCGGTTGCTCCCATAGGAATATAAAATTCTAAACGAGCATTATTATTATCACCAACATTAACTACCTTAGCTGTCATAGAAGGATCAATTGTTTCTACTTTAGCCACTTCAATTTGGGTAAAACTAGCTGGTCCCGTAGGTCCTATTTCTCCTTGAGGTCCTCTTTCTCCCTGTGGTCCAGTTGGCCCTGGTATTAATTTTATTCCAAAACTATTTTGACAACATTTGTTATTTTTATTACAATTATTAAAATAATTATTCATAAAGCTAATACTCCTCTCCCTATAATTTATGTAATTATTATAAATATGGCTGTTTATTTTACTTAATTATGCTATAATAACTACTTTGAAAGGACTACTTATGAATAAAGATTTATTAAATTTAAAACTTAAAATGTTATTATCATTATTTGAATTTAAAAAAATAGAAAAACTATCAACATTATATTTAGAATATATAAAAAAATATGTTAATTTATATAATCAAAGTCCCAAATATAATCAAAAATGGCAATCAATTAATAATTGTTACTTTTATGCTTTAAATATTTCTACCCCATTAATAATAAATATCTATTCAAAATTATTAACTGATGATTATTTTAGTATAAATGTCGGTAATATTGCCGGTATGGATTTTATGGAACAACAAAATCAAAATGAAATAGAATTATTAAATTGTTTATATCATGACTTAAATGAACTTAATATAAAATGTTATGAAAGTACGATAAATACACCAAATAAATATAATGGCTATAAAATACTAGTTTTATATAGTGATTCTCATGATTATCATTTTATTCGTCAAAATAGTGATAATTTATGGTCAACAAAATTTGGATTAGAGAAAGATATATTTACATCTGATAATCCTTTATTACTATTTAATAATCCATTTGATACTTCATGTAGCTATAAATTAGTAAAATGCTTAGAAATAGTCAAACCTCAATAAATTTATACATATAATTAATTGAACTCAATTGACATACCCAATATTTTAAGGTAAAATTAATTATGTTAATAAATTTATTTGGAGCCGTAGCCAAGTGGTAAGGCCCCGGTCTGCAACACCGTCATCGCCGGTTCAAATCCGGCCGGCTCCTCCAATTTTGTTTATATCTTGCATAAATACTAATTTTATGGTATTATGTATTTAGCAAGAAAATTTGCATAAAATAAAAAAGGAACATTCAATTTTGCAAGTGAATGTCGCCTCTAAATTATTTGAGTTGACACTCTATCAATGCTGAAGAGTGTCTATTTTTTTATTGCTAGCACCAATAAGGTAGAAAGTAGCAAAATGATAGAAATAAGCTTTAGAACTTTTATAATAAAAGCCTTAATATTCATTAATATCTAACCTCCTTTCTTTTTCAAGATTGGAGGACGACACTCACATCAAACGTTCCTAATAAAATTATATATCATAAACAAATATTAAACAAGCGAACAAATAAAAACTATAATATTTATTTTAAAATTTATACTTTAAATCAAGTGTTTATTTCAAAATAGCAAAGGATATTCTAAATATTTATAAATAAATGTTTCATAAATTATAAAAATATAATATACTATTACTTGCAATAGAAATTTTTTGGGAGGAATTTATGGAAATTATAGATATTTTAAAAAAATATAAAGAAGATAAATTAATTAAAATGATTCACAAAAATAAATTAAATATTAATTTAGAAGAATTACTTATTGAAAGTGTTAATTTAGGATATAATAAGTTAAGTAATTATTTAATTGATAAAGGTATATCATATGAATATATTAATAAGTTAGATTTTGATTGTTATTTAATGGCTGTATATCGTGGAAATATTAATATTGTAAAAAATTTAATGACAAAAGGATTGAATTTATATAAAAAATATAATATTGATAATAATGATGTATATGCTATTAGTTATGTTATAGATTTAGAAACTTTTAAGTTTTTTGAGAGTCAAAAATTACCAAATGATATTTTTAATAAATGTATTAAAAAAATAGTTTATAATACTATATATTCTCATAATATAGAATTATTATCTTATTTAATTGATAATTATCATATCGATATTACCAAATTTGTTTATAAAATAGAAAATAAAAATTATAATATTTTAGATAAAACAAAAGAATATTTGGATAATATGCTTGAAATAGAAAAAAGAAAAAGAGAAATGACATATTTTATAGATAGTATCTTTAGTGATAAAAAATATTCTAAAGAAATCAAAATAGCTTTTGATAAATTAAAAGAAATTGAAAAAGAAAATGATGAATTAAAACAATATTATCAATTTATAGAAAAACAATTTAAAAATTAAAAAAGCAAAAATTTATTTTCTTGCTTACCTATAAACTTAAATAAATAATTATATCTATCTAGATTTTCCATTAGATACGTTATCTTTTAAAGAATTCTGTATCTCTCTAACATCAAAAACATTTGTTATCAAAGACATAGGTATAGGATTCTTAGTCCCTGATGATTTAAAATGTTTAACAGATGGGTCATATGCTAAACGATTACCATTATCAAAGGAAGGTATAAAATAATCTTTATAAGCTGGACATTCTAAAATAATATAACCATATTGTAATGATACTCCACCTAAAAACCAATTAACACCCTTATTATTATAAAATTTTTGACCATTTTCTTCATATTCTTGATATTCATCATCAATAACATTTCCTACAATAAACCCTAACTCTAAATAATGTTTATATGTTTCTTCACTAACAGCCCTATAACAATGGTCAGGTTTTAACTTATAGTTACCTATTTCTTTAATAGTATGGTCTCTTTCTGCAATCATCTTTTCTTTTGGAGATAATGATTCACCACGTATTATTTTCTCTTGAACTTCTCTTAAACTTTTATCACTAGATAATGGTATAGTTTGAACATTATATAAATCCATATTAACCTCACTTAATTTTACTATTTATATTTTCTCAAATTTAAATTATATTTATTATCTTCAAATAATAGATGAACCAAAGGATAAGGTAATCCAACACTTTTCTTAAATTTATCAACAATGACTTCATTTAAGTCATCTAAAAGAATTAATTCATCAATACAATCTGAATCTTCTAATTCTTTTATCTTTTTATACTTTTTGTTAAATAACCATTGCATGGATAAGATATTATTTTCTTCAGTTATATAAAATAATGTTGGTTCTCCAAATTTTTGACTTAATATTAAATAAAAGTCACTCAATACTGATAATTTTTCTTTTACAGTTTTGTTATCTAAATTACTACCTATATTTAATTTTAAATAATTATTTTTATTATAATCAAACGAAAAACCAATTTCATTAGACATTAATTCATTATTAATATCTAAAAAGTATTTACCACTTATATGTGGTTTATTAATACTGTCAACAAATATAATTTTTTTTCCTAATATTTTTTTTAATTCAATTGCTATTGCATAAGAATTATATGGTACTACATTTTTATGTTGCAAAATAATACCTCCTTTATAAAAACTTTCTTTAGAACGTATTATACAATAAATTACATCATTGTGTAAATTATTTTTTTAAATCTTTTACTTCTTTTTTTAAATTTTTAATTTCTTTTTTATAATTTTTTATATCTTTCTTAGAAACATAATCATAATCTTTATATTTTTCATAATTAACATCTGTATTATATCTAATCAAAACTAAAAATAATATAGAATTTATAAATGCACATATACAAGATATACTTATTACAATAATTTGTAATGATTCATACAAATTAATTTTTTTTAAAATAAAACTAATAGATACATTTATAAGACCAATTATAAACAATATTAAAACAATAGAAGTTAATATATTATAAATTCTATCTTTTTTCATTTAAACACCAACTCTTATTCTTATTATAACATTATAATTTTAATTTATTGCTTTTTTTACTTTAATATTTAAAATTTAACGTCAAATGAAAAAGATAACAATTGTTACCTTATATTATTAGATTACCATTTTTCATAATAGTAATCCTTCCATCTTTAGTATCAGCATCAATTTGCATATCTTTTGTACCTATCATAAAATCAACATGATTTTGACATTTATTAATTCCTATTTTATCTAATTCTTCTGGTGTTTTTTTAATACCATCTTGAATACATTCTAAAAATCCCATACCTAGAGCTAAATGACAAGAGGCATTTTCATCTAAAAGTGTTGTATTAAAACAAATATTAGTTTTAGAAATAGGTGAATCATAATCTACTAAAGCTGCTTCTCCTAAGAATTTCATTCCTTTTTCACTTTCTAATATTTCCTTTAAAATATCTTCTCCTTCTTTAGCTTTAAAATCAATTACTTTTCCTTTTTCAAATTTCAAATAAAATTCATCAATTATTTTTCCATTATAAATTAATGGTTTAGAACTATAGACTATACCATTTGTTTGATGATAATCAGGTGTCGTAAATATTTCATAACTAGGTATATTAACAATAACATCGCCTTCTTCAGCATTTTGCCATCTAGCCTTTTCAGGAATAGCAACTTCTAAATTAGTACCTAAAGAATTAGAATAATATAATTTAGAAATTTCTAAATTATTTAATTTTTCTTTTTTCTTTTCTTGGGATTTTAAAAAAGTATCCCAATTTTTAACTGCATTACCTTCAAGCATACATAAATTACTTAAAACATTCCAAAATTCTTGCATTGAATCTTTACTATCAGGAAACAAAGAATCAGCCCAATACTTATTTGGAACTGCTGCTATACACCAAGGAATAATACCTTTACCTTGATATTCTCGATATAATGGTTTTGTTTCTAAACAAATTTTAGATTTTAATGCAACTTTATCACTATCGACATCAGTCATTAAATTTGGAATTTCACTACAAATCATTAAGAAAGATGCTTTCTTTTTAGCATATTTATCCCACATATGAGAATTAAATAAAGGATTATCTTTTATTTCATCTAAAGTAGATGTTTTTAAAATATCATGAATTTGAAAAATATTAGTAACATCTAAATAAATATCATCAATACCTTTAGATTTAGCATAACTGACTAATTTTTCAATAAAATCATTGTTAATCTTATCATAACTAATAAATAATGAATTTCCCTTTTGTAATCTTAAACAACCATCAACTAATAACTTAATATATTCAGTTTCCATTTAATCACCAATATTATTATATCCTTAAAGAAAAAATTTATCAATTCTCGTATCTAAAACTACTGAAATCTTATATAAAGTATTAATTGAACAACCAACTTTACCTTTTTTAAATTCTAATCTTCTCACAAAATCATAAGAAAGACCAATATCTACTGCTAATTGCTCTTGGGTTATACCAGCTTTTAACCGATATTTTTTAATATTTTTAGAAATTCTCTTTTTTATATCATTTTTAAACTCAAAATCTCTTGGAAATGTTGCCATAATATATCACCAACTACATTTTTGCATTGAAAAATCAAAATGTCCGGTAACTATTATGTCCGGTATATGATATAATATTCATGGAGGTATTATGGAAGGATTAACTGTTTATTATAAAAAAGTAATAAAAAGAGTTGAAAAAAGATACAACTTAATGTGTATCCTTTATAATATAACAAAATTAAAATATTTTAAGAAGAAAAAATATATATATAACAAATTATTAATATATTGTTATAAACTATTATAATATTATTTTAATCTAATTAAATATTCTTTATTTCTTATAATAAATGCTAAATATGCTGTATCAACTTCATTAACTTTATTTGTTGTTTCAACAATTATTTTATTATTTAAATTACTTGGTGTAACATAATAAACATCAGCATACTTTTCTTCATTATTTTCAATATATTTAACTTTAGCAAAATTTTCTACTATATTTTTTATACTTGTATTTTCTGTATAGAAAGAACTAGTAGTATCAAGTGACAAAGTATAATCAAATACCATTAATGTTGTATTATTTTTGGTATTATCTATTTTAACTTGATTAATATAATTATCACATTTATTAAATCTAGTACAAAATTCATAAGTATATGTATATTTATCAGTTATTTCTAAATTAGATAATTTTAATTTAGTATTTTTTAAATTTGAACTAACAAAATTAATTTCATTACCTAAATCATACATTCCTTCTACTCGGGGTCTATCAATTACTACAGGATTAATACTAACATAATTATATTTACCAACAATTTCATCTTTAGATGTAGTTAGTCCTCCATCAATTTTTATTCGATAATTCTTTTTAATTTCATTATCACTTATTTCATATACTAATGAATAAGTATTTTGAGATTTTTTAGCTATTGTACTTCCCGTTAAATTTCTCGCATAATCAATAAAATATACTCCTTTATCAAATATTGGATATCTAGTTTCTTTATTAACTTCTAATCTAAATCTATTAAAATCTAATTTTTGTAATTTATCACTATTATTTTCTATATATAATTTAACAACTACATAATATTTATTATTTATTTTATCTCCATTATAATCTAAATTAGTTACAATACTATCTTGTATCTTATAATTAATTCCTAAATTACTAAAATAATCTCCTTGATTAAATAAACCATTCATATTTTTTGGTAAATTATTATATATTACAACTACTAAAATTATAGATGTTATAATAGCAATTATTGTAAATACAAATTTATTTTCTTTAACATAATAAATAAACTCTCTAAAGAATCTTCTAACATTTCTTTGTAATTTAACTGTATCCCCTTTAAATGTTAATTCAAATTCTTCATTATCTTTATTTTCTATTTCAAGATTTTTTAAATCTTGTTTAAAATTATATTTATCAATATTTATACCTAAACCTTGCATTACAAATAATACCAATAAAGGCAATTGAGGTATAAATATAATCATAGTAATATCTCGATATAATCTTGCAACTTCAGTTGTAATATAATTGGTTTCAATTGAAACCATAGTATTTTTTACAAGTATTACTCCAATAAATAATAATATATAATATCCAATTGCTAATATATAACTTTTTGGCTTTTTCTTTTTATAGATAAATAATATTAGCATACCAGCAAGACCAATTAAAATAAAAATTAAAGCTAAATATACAAAAATATCAATATATTCTGATGAAAAACCAGGATAATAATTACCCGAAAAATTATTCTTCAAATATTGATTAAAAAAACCTATAATTCGATAATATTTATATGTTATAAAGCCAGCTAAAAATGCTAATATTATATGTATTAGTCTAAAATGTTTAATTAAAAATGCATATGGCTTTCTTAATATCATATCTAGTCTCTCCTAGTATAATTTTATCAAAAATATCATCTATTGTAAATTAATTTAAACAAAAAACTAGAAGACTCTAGTTTCTATTATTTTTTATTAACTAATAATTGACCTTCCATTAAGTAAATAGTCTTATTTTCATCTAAAAATTTATCTTTAGTTGTATTAAATACTTTTATAACTTCATCCATTGTATCGCCCTCAGCAGTTATATAATAAGAATAATTACTTTTTGGAATTAATATCGTTTGATTTGGATATATATAATCATCATTTTTAAGTCCATTTAAACTAGCAAGTAATTCAGGATTAATATTATACTTCCTAGCAATAGCATATAAATTATCCCCTTTTTCTACAACATAATAATTAAAATAATCTTTACTTTCTTTAGGAACAATTAATTCCATATTTTCTCTTAATCCATCAATATAATATAAGTTATTTAAATCTTGTAAAACTTTAACACTAGTATTATATTTTTGAGCTATACTTGATAAAGTATCTCCTCTTGTTACACGATAACTTTCAAACATTTTTCCACCTCTAATATAAGGTATGAAAAAGTTAAAAATGTGTTATTTAATTATCTTTTTTATATTCCTTTTTAGCTTTCATCATAAATTCTGAAATTACTGTTTCGATTTCATCTAATGCATTTTTAGATACATTAGAAAGAATAACTTTCTCTTTTACAGTATCAATAGTAATTTTACCCCAATTAAGACCTCTAAAAATTTCCATGTCATTATATAAATCTGGAGTTATAGAATATAAAAAGCTTCCCCATATTAATCTTTTATGACCAAGTAATATTCTTTTATTAGTTAATGCGATTACAAAAGTATTAAATAATTCCGTAAATTTTTCATTTTTTTGAGCACAAAAGGCATATAAAACTTCTTCATCAGGATTTAAATAATCATCAACAACTTGAGCATGTTTTTTAATTCTCCATGCAATTGTACTTTGATATTTATTTTGAAATTCCATAACTTTGTCTAATACTTTTCCCATATTTAAATTCACCTACCAACATTATATAATTTTTTTGTTTTTTTAGCAATTTTTTATAAGTGGTTTCTTAATGTTTTACAAGATTAAATATTATTTACGAACTTTTAAAAATGGTTTCTTTAATGTTTTACAAGGTTGAATATTCTTTACTAATTTAGGATTAAAATTCACTACATAATTAATAACTTTATTATTCTTATCTCTTAAACTATCTATAGTATCTTTAGTATGTCTTAAATCAATTAATGCCCAACATGCCAATAAGGGTAATATTTCATCTAGATATCCTGCTAAATCATCTCTTGAATATGCGGCAAAATGCTTGAATACATCATATAAAAGGACTTTAACATCATTATCTAATTCATTACATCTATAAATAATTGGCACAGATTCATCGGTAGGTGATATTTCACTATCTAATATTTCACTATTTTTAGTTTTATGCTGACTATCTAAATATATTTCTCTATCAAGCCAATATAAAGTATCAAACATATATCTAGTAGCGTCTTTACTACAAATTAATGCCCCATCAATTAACTGTTTACCATTATAAGAAGTAACTAAAGCAGCAATTATTAAAAGACGGGTTAATTTATATCTAGTACAATCATATTCCTTATTAGTACGATAAAATAAACTAATTAAATATTTTGCTAAATCATAACTATCATAATTTAAATTTTCTATTACTAAATAAAACATTATTATTCCTCCTAAAATTTTTATAATAAAAAGTGAGTATAACTTTTAACTAATATTAATTACCCACTTTATTCTTTTATTATACATTAAATCTAAAATATACTATATCTCCATCTTGCATAATATATTCTTTACCTTCTAAACGAAGACGTCCTAGTTCTCTTACTCTAAGTTCACTACCTGCAGCTTCTAAATCCGAAAAACTCATTACTTCTGCTTTAATAAAACCGCGTTCAAAATCACTATGAATAATTCCAGCACATTCTGGAGCTTTCATTCCTTTTCTAAATGTCCAAGCACGACATTCATCAGCACCTGATGTAAAGAATGTTGCTAAATCTAGTAAATCATAAGTAGCAAATATTAATTTATCTAAACCACTTGCTGAAATACCTAAATCCTTTAGAAAAGCTTCTCTTTCTTCATTATCATAATCAGCAAGTTCACTTTCTAATTTAGCACACATTACAATTACTGATGCTTTTTCTAAATCAGCTCTTTCTTTTAATATTTTTGAGTATTCATTATCTCCAATTGAAGCTGCTTCTTCATCAACATTAGCTACATAAATTAGTTTCTTTAAAGTAATGAAATTAAAATTTTTTATAATATCAAGTTCATCTTTATCAAATTCAACTAATCTTAAAGGAATACTTTTTTCTAAATTTTCTTTTATCTTCTTTAAAACATTAACTTCTTTTATTGCTTCTTTATCTTTTGTCGTTTCAGCTTTCTTTTCAATTTTACCAAGTCTATTAACAGCAATTTCTAAATCAGCTAAAATAAGCTCAGTATTAATTATTTCTATATCCCTAATTGGGTCAGTTTTACCTTCAACATGAGTAATATTCTCATCATCAAAACAACGTACTACTTCTACAATAGCGTCAACTTCTCTAATATGGGATAAAAATTTATTACCAAGTCCTTCACCATTGGAAGCTCCACTTACTAACCCAGCTATATCAATAAATTCAAATGTTGTTGGTACAATACTTTTAGGATTATACAAACTAACTAAATAATCAAGTCTTGTATCTGGTACTGTAACTACCCCAACATTTGGCTCTATTGTTGCAAAAGGATAATTAGCTGCTAAAATATGTTTCTTTGTAATGGCATTAAATAATGTTGATTTTCCAACATTAGGCAATCCAACAATTCCTGCTTGTAATCCCATAAAAACCTCCTATAAAATTGGGAATGTACTTATTCCTAAAGGTATATTTATTATATACCAAATTATTATAATAGCAAGTAACGCTATACCTACAACTGCTGTATAAGGTAATTGATATTTAATTGCATCAATTAATCTAATATTTTCACTATGTTGATTATACTTCTCTAAAAATGCTAAATAAACTATAAAATATGCTAGAACTGGTGTTATATTCATTGTCGCACCTTCAGCAAATCTAAATATTAATTGTGAAAATTCCGGTGATATTTCAGCTCCCATTAATAATGGTACAATTGTTGGAGCTAATATAGACCATTTCATTGTACTAGTAGGTAATACTAAATTAGTAAGGGCAATTAATACAAATACTAAGATAATTAATGGTATTCCTACAAAATTAGTATTATTGATAAAATTACCAACACTAGCAACTACTACATCACCAATATTAGTTTGTTTAAATATACTAATAAATGTTGAAGCTAAAAATATCATAACAAGTGTTGTACCAATACCATCTAATGAATGTCCTAAATTATCAAAAAAATCTTTATGACTTTTTATTGTTTTTACACCAATACCATAAAATAATCCAAGTATTATAAATAACATTGTTATAACAAATACAAAACCATTACTAAAGAATGAATTAACACTAAATAATTTATCTATATAAGCTACTTGACTATTATCTAGTAAAGCACCACTTAAAGGTAATCCTGGAATAATTGAATATATAAATATTATTAAATAAATTGATGCACTTATACATGCAAGTAACATTCCTTTTCTTTCATCTTTAGTAACAATATCTTCTTCTAATTCTACTTCCGTAAAATCATATTTTGGTAATTTCTTAACAATAACATTTTCGGTAATAACAGTTATAATTGAAGATACAATTGATACTGCTAATAACATGATAAATACAAAACCTAACATAGATATTGTATAATTTGCATTAATTGTATGACTTGCTAGAGTTGTAAATTTAAGCAACGCTGAATCACTACTAGTAAATATAAAATTAATCGCACTACCACATGATAATGCTGCAAATGATGCTATAATTCCAATCGCTGGATTTCTCTTACCATAATAGAATAATAATGCTCCTAAAGGGATAAATATCAAATAAGATAAATCTCCAAATACACTGGATATAACACATAAAAAGACAAATATAAAAGTAACTGCTTTCTTTTTTAATCTTTTAGTTGTAAGTGTTATTGCTGTTTGTAAAAATCCACTTCTATCTAAAATACTAATTCCCATTAACAAAATAATTAAATTAGATAAAACTGTAAAATTAGCAAAATTGGAAACTGTATTAGTAAAAATATACTTTATTCCACTTAAATTAAATAATGATTTAACAGTAATATTTTCTGGCATTGTTTCTAATGTTATCTCATTAATTTTATTATATGAAGCATGAAAATCTACTAAATGTAAAATTCCACTTAAGACAATAGTTATAACAATTAAAAGAACAAAAGACAATAAAGGATGCATTTTTTCTCTTATTTTACTTCTCTTGGTCATTATTAATCACCTTCTTTAATTTTTTTTGAAATTCTAATCTATCCATCATAATTTCTCTATTACAATTATTGCATTTTAATTTTATATCAACACCCATTCTTGTAATAGTCCATAAATTAGTACCACAAGCATGACTTTTTTTCATTATAACTTCATCGTTCAGCTTGTAATCTACTTTTTCTTTATTCAAATTTAATCATCTCCAATAGAAATATCTAATATTTCCATAATTCTTTCTAAATCTTTTACTGAATCAAAATTAATAGTAATTTTATTATTAGAAATCTTTACTTTATTACCAATCTTATCACTAATAACATTTTCATACATATGATATTTTGGCTCTTTATCTTTTACAATAATTGGTTTTCTTTTTACAACTTCATTATTATTAACTAGATTTTCTAATTCTCTAACATTTAATTTATTTTTAATTACTTTTTTTGCTAATTCATTAATTTGATTTTCATCATCTAATTTACTTAATACTCTTGCATGAGATGGTGATAATTCTTTATTAACAACCATTTCTTGAATATTATTTGGTAATTTAAGAAGTCCTAATAAATTAGTAATATAAACTCTACTTTTACCAAATTTTTTAGCAAATTCTTCTTGAGTAAATCCTCTTAAATTAATTATATTTAAAACACTTTTAGCTTCATCTATTGCATTTAAATCTTCTCTTTGTATATTCTCAATTAAAGCAATTTCCATCATTTCTTGGTCTGTAAAATCTTTGATAATTGCTGGTATTTCAACTAATCCAGCTTTTTTACTAGCTCTAAGTCTTCTTTCACCCGCAATTAATTCATAACCTTTAATACTTTTTTTAACGATTATTGGTTGAACTACTCCATATTCTTTAATTGACGTTGCTAATTCTTCTAAACTATCTTCATTAAAAGTTTTACGAGGTTGATAAGGATTAGCTCTTATTTCTTCAACTTTTATCATAGTAACATTATTTTTATTATCATTAACTAATTCTTTTTCAAAATTATTAAAATCAATAACATTATTATTAGTAAATAATTGCTCTAATCCTTTACCTAAAGCTTTTTTCTTAGTTTCCATCTCTTTCAATCACTTCCTTTGCTAAATTATGATAAGCTTCAGTTGCTCTACTAGTTGGGTCATATTCATTGATTGGAAGTCCATGAGATGGTGCTTCAACTAAACGTACTAATCTTGGAATTATTGTATTAAATACTTTATCTTTAAAGTATTTTCTAATTTCTTCAATAACTTCAAGTCCAATATTAGTTCTACCATCAAGCATAGTAAGTAATACACCTTCAATAGTAAGTTTTGGATTTAAACTTTGTTGTAACATTATAATAGTATTTAATAATAAGGTTATACCATCTAATGCATAAAATTCACATTGAACTGGTATAATTACTGAATCACTGGCAACCAATGCATTCATTGTAGCTAAACCTAAAGATGGTTGACAATCAATAATTATATAATCAAAAGCATTTTTTATTTTATTAAGTGCTTCTTTTAATTGTTCATTTTGTCTAAATTGTTGGTCTTCTAACATTTTTTTAACAAATTCTACATCAATACCTGCTAAATTTAACGAAGAAGGTATAATTGCTAAATTATCAAACTTAGTTTTAATAATAGCTTGTTCAATATCACACTTCTTAGTTATAACATCATATATATCATGTTCAAAATCATTAGCATTAAGACCTAATCCTGTTGTTGCATTACTTTGTGAATCTAAATCAATAAGTAATACTTTTTTATTTTCCTTTCCTAAAGCTGCAGCTAAGTTAATGCTTGTTGTAGTTTTACCTACACCACCTTTTTGATTAACTAATGAAATAACTTTAACCATAATACACCTCTTAATATCTTTATTACATTTTCACGCATTAATATTGTATCATATAAATAAAATTTAGGATATATAAAAAGAAAGAATTTTTAAAATTCTTTCAGTTTAATAATTAACTTAATTTTTAGTTTTTATATTTTGTATAAACGTCTTTGTAAGCTTTACCTCTACTTAATGTAGGTTCATCATTTTTTACTTCTTTAGTAATTGGAACTGTCATAATATCTCTTATTAATAATTCTAATTCATGTTTAGTTACAGTATTTAAATTTAATGTTGTTTTACCTTCAATAATGTTTGAAACAACACCACTTATATCACAATTACCTAAAAAAGATGGAAATCTATTATCTGGATTACAATAATCCCATGAAACAGGGTCATCATAATACGATAAATCAGAAAAATCTCTTGTTTCATATTCTTGCAAATCATAATTTCTCTCTTCTAATTTTTGTTGTAAATAATAATATACTTTATACGAAACATTTTCATTAATTCCTTTAGCATATAATTTTACAAAATCTTTAAATTTATCTGTTATTAATGATTCATATTCTTTTATATTTTCTTCTAAAAGTTGTATATATTGTGTCTTTAAATCACTTTTTATAAATATATATTGTTCACATCTTTGTAACTCAAAATAGTAAGCATTAATAAAATCTTTAATTGTTTTTCCTTCATTCCATACAATTACACCATATTTAATTTCACCTAAATCATTATTTTTAACAAAATCATGAACTACCTTTAAAATATAATCATTATCAAATTTAGAATAAGTAACTTTAACTTCACTTAATCTTATATTTTCTAACTTACTATTTATATTTCCATATCTAGTAGCTATATCATTAATAAAGCATATAAATTCTTTCATTAAAAATTTATATTTTGAATAAAATCCCTTTTGAAGAACATTAGCAGCTTCATTAGATTCTTTTTCTCTTGCTATTTTTAATTCATTTTCTAATTTCCCATTATTCTTTACAACTTCATAAAAATTATTTTCCATATTTATCTCCTCTATTATTTAATTTTTTTATGATTACTTTTTTTAATTCTTCTTAAATATTTTATTAGATCAATTAATTCATATTTATTCATATCATCAACATTAAACATTTTATTTATCTTTTCTACATCAATATCATTTACTATATGCTTATCATAATTGTAAGATTCTAATCTTACTTGTAAATCATAATAAACTCTATAAGGAATATTTTCTTTGCATACCATAACATTTTTAAAATCATTTGTTAATAATGGTTCATATTCTTTTTTATCATCCTCTAGCATTTGAAAATATTCTTCTTTTAATTCTTTTCCTGAAATCATTAAATATTTTAATGAATTTAATGATTCAATATAGCTCTTTATTAATTTATTTAAAGTAATACCTTCATTCCATATAATTACTTTATTATATTTAACAGTTCCTAAATTTTTTCTTTCTAAAAATTCTTTTAAATAATTAACTGCATCTTGAGCATAATAGTCTGAATATACTATTTCTTTTTCGCTTATAACTCTATTTATTAATCTCTCTTCAGCATTACTATAATCTTTTAAAATATTTTTTATAAAACGACTAAATTCTTTTAATAAAAAATTATATTCATATTTACTACGATCTACAATAATTTTCTCAGCTTGATCGTATTTTTCATTTCTAATTTCTTCAAGCTCAGACTCTTTTCCTTCATTTTCTGCAAGAACATCATAAAATTCATCAACTACTGTTTCTAATTCTTCCATATTCACTCTCTTTCTAATACTCTTTATAATACAATAATAACTATTTAAATGCAATAATAACATATGTTACTATTGCATTTAAATAAAAAAATTGAGAAAATAATCTCAATTCTTATACTAATTCTAATCTAACTTCTAAAGCATCATCGCCACGGCGTTCAGCAAGTTTAATTATTCTTGTGTATCCACCGTTACGATCTTTATACTTAGGTGCAAGTTCATTAAATACTTTATTAACAACATCTTTATCATTATGTAAAAATGCAAGTGCCATACGACGAGATACTAAAGTACCTCTTTTACCATATGTAACCATTTTATCAACAAACTTTCTTACTTCTTTAGCTCTTGCTTCAGTAGTAACAATAGATTCATGCATTATAACATCTTTTGTAAGTCCTGCTAAAATGCTTCTTCTAATACGTGTTTCTCTTCCTAATTTTCTATATGCCATAATCCATTACTCCTTAAATGTAAGTCCTAAATCAGCAACTTTATCAAGAACTTCTTTAAGACTCTTCTTTCCTAAGTTTCTAATCTTTGTAACTTCTACTTCTTTTTTATCAACTAAATCTTGAACGGTATGAATACCAGCTCTTTTTAAACAATTATAAGCTCTAACACTAAATTCAACTTCTTCAATTGGTGTTTCTAATGTCTTAGTAATTGTATCTACTTTCTTTTCTTGCATTAATCCTGAAAAATCACTAATAGCATTTAAATCAGTAATGATATTAAAATGTTCTACTAATATTTTTCCAGCTAAAGCCATAGCTTCTTCTGGAGTCATACTACCATCAGTAGTAACTTCCATAATTAATTTATCATAATTTTCATTTTGTCCAACACGAGTATCTAATACTTCATATTTAACAAGTTCAATTGGTGAATAAGATGAATCAATTGCTATAGTTCCTACTTTAGCATCAGTAAGTCTTTTCTTATTTTCTTTTGCATCAACATAACCACGACCATTTTCAACAGTCATTTCAATATCGATTTTTCCACCTTCAACTAAATTACAAATAACTAAATCGCCATTAATAACTTCAATATCAGCATCTTTTTCAATCATGCTAGCTGTTACTGGTCCTTCAGAATCAGCAAATAATCTAATAGTTTTCTTTTCATCTGAATGATTTTTAACAACTAAATTTTTAATATTTAAAACGATTGCTGTAACATCTTCAATAACGCCAGGAATTTTTTGAAATTCATGTAAAACGCCATCGATTTTTATGCTAGTAACTGCACTTCCTGGTAAACTAGATAATAATACTCTTCTTAAAGCATTACCAATAGTAGTACCAAAACCTCTTTCTAATGGTTCAAGTTCAAATTTACCAAAATGATTGCTATCGATGTATTCAGTAATTTTGTATTCTGGTTTTCCAAATTTTATCATCATACAATATTCCCTTTCTACTTATATTAATTTCTTGGTCTTTTTGGTGGACGACAGCCATTATGTGGAACTGGTGTTTTATCAGTAATACTAGTAACCTCTAAACCAGCAGTTGATAATGCTCTAATTGCATTTTCTCTACCTGGTGCTAAACCAACAACTTCAACGTCAACTTTTTTAACGCCTTGTTCCATTGCAGCAGTAGCAGCAGCTTCAGCAGCAAGTCCAGCAGCATATGGAGTTTTCTTTTTACTTCCAGTATATCCTATTCTTCCAGCACTTGACCAACTAATTGCATTACCATCTTTATCAGTAATTGTAACAATAGTGTTATTGTAAGTTGCTTGAATATGTGCAACTGCTTCTGGTATATTCTTCTTAATTTTTCTTTTTCTTCTATTATATGCCATAAGTTAATCCCTACTTTCCAGCTTTCTTCTTATTAGCTACAACTTTTCCTTTACCTTTACGAGTCTTAGCATTTCTACTAGTTCTTTGTCCTCTTACTGGTAAACCTTTTTTGTGTCTAATACCTTGATAACAATTAATTTCCATTTTATTTTTAATGTTCATTTGAACATCTCTACGTAAATCACCTTCAACAACATATTTATCTACTTCTTTACGTAAGGCATTAATTTCATCTTCAGTTAAATCTTTAATTTTCTTTGTTTCATCTACTTTAGCATCTTTACAAATAGTTTTTGCTAAAGGTCTTCCGATACCATAAATTGCTGTAAGTCCTATACAAGTATGTTTTTCTCCTGGTAAATCAATATTTTTAATTCTTGCCATAATTTCCTCCTAACCTTGTACTTGTTTATGTTTAGGGTTATCACAAATAACCATAACTTTTCCTTTTCTTCTTATTACTTTGCATTTTTTGCATATTGGTTTGACTGATGGTCTAACTTTCATAAATACTCTCCTATCTTTTATTCCATGTTATTATCCCACGTGTTAAATCATAAGGCGTTAATTGTACTGTAACTGTATCACCCGGTAAAACACGTATCATGTTCATGCGCATTTTACCAGAAACGTAGGCTGTTACAGTATGGCCATTTGGAAGTTCAACTAAATAGTCTGAACCTTTTAGTTCTTCCACAACCTTGCCTTCTACTTCAATTTTATCTGTATTTTTTTCATTCATATTGTCTTTATTATTTTGATTATGTTTATTATTTTTGGAATTTGCCAATTCTTATCACTCTCCTTTTACTCTGTTAATATGACATATCCATCATCAGTAACTAATACTGTATGTTCAAAATGAGCACTTGGAAGACCATCTTCGGTTTTAATAGTCCACTCATCTTCTTCCATATATATATGTCTTGAGCCTAAATTTAACATTGGTTCAACAGCAATAACCATGCCACTTCTAAGTTTAGTTCTATCATTAGTATAGTAATTTGGAACATCAGGTTCTTCATGAACACAAGTACCAACACCATGACCAACAAGTTCTTCTACTACACCTAAGTTATTAGCTTTAGCAAAATTCTCAATTTTTTCTCCAATTTCACTAACTCTAATACCATTTTTGATAACGCTTAAACCTTCATATAAAGCTTTTCTAGTATTCTCTACTAAATTTGTTATTTCTTCACTGCTTTTTCCAACTATATATGTATTAGCAGAGTCTGAATGATATCCTTTATAACATACACCAATATCAATTGATACAACATCACCAGCTTTAATTTTTCTTTTTGATGGAATACCATGTACCACTTCATCATTTACTGAAATACAGATACTTGCTGGGTATCCTTCATAATTTAAAAATGAAGGAGTACAATCATTTTCTAAAATAAATTTATGAGCAATATCATTTAATTCCTTAGTAGTTATACCAGGTTTTAAATGTTTCTTTACTTCTTGATGAGTCAAATAATTGATATGCCCAGCATGTTTCATTAATTCAATTTCTCTATTACTTTTTATCGTAATCATTTTAATATTTCCTTAATTTCTAAAGCAATTTTATCTTTGCCTAACTCTGTATCTATAATATGTAATTTATTTTTGCTTTCATAAAATTCTTTAATTGGTAAAGTATTTTCCATAAATGTTTGAAATCTAACTTTAAATGATTCTTCATTATCATCACTTCTAGCTATTAATTTCTTACCACATTTATCACATATACCTTCAACTTTTGGCTTAAATTCTTTAATATTTTTACTATAAGATGCTCCACATTCACATGTAAGACGTCCTAAAGCTCTTTCTAATGCATCTTCTAAAGTAATATCTAAATATATTACTTCATAATCGCTTATATTTAATTCTTTAAACAATTTATCTAACATTTCTGCTTGATTTAATGTTCTTGGAAATCCATCTAATATAAAAGATTTATTAATATTAGTTAATTTATTTTTTAATAGTTCATATACTATATCATCACTAACTAATTTTCCACTTTGCATTATACTTTCAACTTTTAAACCAATTTCTGATTTTTTATTTATTTCTTCTCTTAACATATCTCCAGTAGAAATATGCACGTAACCCATATCAACAAGAATGGCACTTTGTGTACCCTTTCCTGCTGAAGGTGGGGCAATAAAAATTACATTTTTCATCATCTTAATTTTCTTCTCTTTTCTTTATAACTTCTTGCAAGTAAACTACTTTCCATTTGCTTATAAGTTTCAATTGCTACACCAACAACAATTAATAAACCAGTACCACCAATAGTTACTGAACTATCTAGGGTTGTAAATTTACTAATTAAAACTGGTAATATTGCTATAATAGCTAAGAAAATACTACCTACAATTGTTAATTTACTGATTGAAGAACTTATAAATTTAGATGTATCTGCTCCTGGTCTTATTCCTGGAATATAACCTCCTCTTTCATTTAAGTTCTTACTCATCTCTTCCGGATTCATAATCATAAATGTATAGAAATATCCAAAGAATAAAATTAATAATATATATAATATTAATCCAGTATTTGAAGTATATATAATATACTTATCAATAAATTCTAATACCTTTTCATTTTTAAATAATGCTGCAATCGTTGATGGTATTGTAAGTAATATTTGAGCAAATATTACTGGAATAACACTTGCTGAATTTAATTTAATTGGTAAATAACTTTGTTCAGCACCATAAGCACTTGTAGTTCTATTTGCGTATTGAATTGGTATTCTTCTTTCTGCAAGTTGAACATATATAATTCCAACTAATACAAGTAAATATACTAATATAAATATAATAAATAGTATTATACCCATTGGTAATGAATAAGCACCATTTATAAATGAATTATATGCTCCGGTAAATATTCTTGGCATACTGAACATTATACCAGCCATGATAATCATTGATGTTCCATTACCAATACCTTTTTTTGTAATTTGGTCACCTAACCATAAACAAAATGCTGTACCAGCTGTCATAACAAGTGCTGTTTTTAAAATCTCGATTGAAGCTAAATTAAATGTTTTATTAAAGAATAAACATAAAGCATATGCTTGAACAAAAGCAAATATTATAGACATATATCTTGTTATTTTATTTATCTTTTGTCTTCCTGTATATCCTTGTTCTTTTAATTCTTTAAAATATGGTATTATATCCATTTGTAAGAATTCTGTTATGATTGATGCTGTAATATATGGAGATACTCCTAATGCAAATATTGATACATTTTGAAGACCTCCACCACTCATTAAGTTAAATATTTCAAGAGCTCTTAAATCTTCAATAACAACATCAATCCAAGGTACTGTAATTGTAGTTCCTAAACAGAACAAACCTAAACAAGCTAAAGTAAAATATATTCTATGTCTTAAATCTTTATTTGATTTACTAAATAATTGGGAAAACCCACGAAACATCTAAATCACCTCAGTTTTGCCACCGGCTTCTTCTATTTTAGTTACAGCCTTACTTGAGAATCTTTGAGCTTTAACAGTTAATTTTTTATCTAAATTACCATTTGCTAAAACTTTGATTCCACATAAATTTTTCTTTATTATACCTCTTTCATTTAATACTTCTGGTGTTACAACATCACCATCTTTGAAGAATTTACTTAATGTATCAAGATTAATAGTTGCATATTCACATCTAAATCTCTTATTATTAAATCCTCTTTTAGGTATTCTTCTATATAATGGAGATTGTCCACCTTGGAACCATGCTGGAATTGATGCACCACTTCTAGCTTTTTGTCCTTTTTCTCCACGAGTTGATGTTTTACCCATTCCTGAACCTGGTCCTCTACCTACTCTTTTTATTCCTTTTGTTTCTTTAGATTTTGGTAAATTTTCTAATTTCATATTATAATTCCTCCACTTTCTTGCCACGAAGTTCAGCAATATGTTCTGGAGTTCTTTGAGCTTGTAATGCTTTTAATGTAGCTTTAGCAACATTAATTTGCGTATTAGCTCCTAAACTTTTTGCAACAATATCTTTAACGCCAGCTAATTCTAATACAGCTCTTGCTGCACCACCAGCGATAATTCCACGACCTTCTTTAGCAGGTTTAACTAAAACAACACTACGACCAACTTTACTAGTATAATCATGAGGAATTGTTCTATTATCTATTAAAGATATTTTAACAACATTTTTATTTGCTGCTTGAATAGCTTTTTTAATTGCTTCAGAAACTTCATTAGCTTTTCCAGTACCAATACCTACAAGTCCTTTTCTATTACCAACTGCAACATCAGCTTTAAAACGGAAATGTCTTCCACCTTTGTTAACTTTAGTAACTTTAGATATTGAGATAACTTTTTCTTCTAATAAATTTTTCTTTGCATCATTATTTTTTCTATTATTAACAACCTTTTTGTCCATGTTTCCTCCTATATCTCTAATCCTGCTTCTCTAGCAGCATCTGCTAAAGCACTTACACGACCATGATATAAGTAACCACCACGGTCAAAAACAACTTTATTAATTTTTGCTTTCTTACATTTTTCAGCAATGTCTTTTCCAACTGCTTTAGCAGCTTCAACATTACCACCATTTGCAAGTTTAAGTTCACGGCTTGATGAACTAGCTAATGTTGTACCAGTTACATCATCAATTACTTGAGCATAAATTTGAGCATTTGAACGAAAAACATTTAATCTTGGCATTTCTTTAGTACCACTTAAATTTTTTCTAATTCTTGCGTGTCTAATTTCACGAGTTTCATTTTTAGATTCTTTTTTTATCATAATTTACCTCCTTATGCCGCTTTCTTTCCTTCTTTACGACGAACTATTTCGCCTTTATAACGAATACCTTTACCTTTATATGGTTCAGGTTCTCTTACTTCTCTAACTTTTGCAGCAAATTCTGCAACTTTTTGTTTATCAATACCTTTAATTGTAATTTCAGTATTGCTTACAAGTTCAGCAGATAAACCTTCAGGTACTTCAATTTCAACTGGATGAGAATAACCAGCACTAACAACTATTTTTTTGCCTTGAACATTAAAACGATATCCAACACCAACAGCTTCTAGTCCTTTTTCAAATCCTTTATGAATTCCTTCAATCATACTTTTGATTAATGAATTAGTAGTACCTTGTTGCATATTTGCTTCTTTAGAAGCATTTTTTTGCTTTGTAATAACATGTCCTTCTGAAACAGTAACTTCTACTAAAGGATTAACAGTTAAACTTAATGTTCCTTTACTTCCTTTAACAGTTACTACTCTACCTTCAACAGTTACTTCTATACCTTCAGGTATAGCTAATTTTCTTTCACCTATTCTACTCATAAATATTTACTTACCAAATATAGGCAAGAACTTCGCCTCCTAACTTAGCTGCTCTTGCTTCTTTATCAGTCATTAAACCTTTAGAAGTAGAGATAATTGCAATACCTAAGCCATTAAGAACACGAGGAACTTCAGTAGCTTTTGCATATACACGTAAACCAGATTTACTAATTCTTTTAAGACCTGTTATAACGCTTTCTTTTTTAGCACCATATTTTAGTTTTAAATTTAATACGTCACCATTTGTATTTTTAATGTATTCAAAATCTTCAATGTATCCTTCTCTTTTTAAAATTTCAGCAATTCCTAAAGTCATCTTTGTTCCAATAACTTCAACAGTTGGATACTTCATAATGATTGCATTACGAATACGAGTTAACATATCAGCTATTTTATCTTGTACAAACATTTTGTTCCTCCTTCTTACCAACTAGATTTCTTTACGCCAGGTATTTGGCCTTTATTTGCAAGTTCTCTAAAGCAAATACGACATAATTTGAATTTTCTCATAACTGCATGAGGTCTTCCACATCTTTCACATCTAGTATATTCTCTAGATGAAAATTTTGGATTTCTTTTATTTTTAATAATCATACTTTTTTTAGCCATAATAACACCTAACCTTTAAATGGCATTCCAAATGCCTTAAGTAATGCATGAGCTTCATCATTACTCTTTGCTGTGGTAACAAATATAATATCCATACCACGAATTTTATAAACATTATCATATTCAATTTCAGGGAATATTAATTGTTCTTTTATACCTAAAGTATAGTTTCCTTTACCATCAAAGGCATGAGCTGAAACTCCTCTAAAATCTCTAACTCTTGGAAGACCAACTTTAATTAATTTTTCCATAAAATTGTACATATTTTCACCTCTTAATGTTACTTTAACACCAACAGGTTGTCCTTCTCTTACTTTAAAGCCAGCAATTGATTTACGAGCTTTAGTAACAACAGCATGTTGACCAGCAATTAATTCTAAGTCTTTTTGTGCTGCTTCAATAAATTTAACATCATGACTTCCTTCACCTACACCCATGTTGATAACAATTTTTTCTAAACGAGGAACTTCCATAATACTTTTATAATTAAATTCTTTCATTAAATTATTTTTTATTTCTTTATTATATAATTCTTTAAAATTACTCATAAATTCACCTACTTACTAGCTTTCTTTGTAGATTTTTTAGGTTCTTTAACTTCTTTTTCTACTTTTGTAGCTTTAGTTTCTTTTTTTGCTTCTTTCTTAGCATCCTTTTTATCTACTAATTTTACATTTGATACATGAATAGGCATTTCAATATCAAATATACCACCTTGATCATTATTTGTTCTTGGTTTTGTATGTCTTTTGGAAATATTAACACCTTCAACAACAACTTTGTTTTCAGATTTAATAGTTTTTAATACTTTACCAGTTTTGCCTTTATCTTCACCAGTAATTACTAAAACAGTGTCATTTACTTTAATCTTCATATTTCCTCCTATATAACCTCAGGAGCTAGTGAAACGATCTTCATATAATCTTTTTCTCTTAGTTCTCTAGCAACTGGTCCTAATACTCTTGTACCAATTGGTGATTTATCATCTTTAATAAGTACACAAGCATTATCATCGAATTTAATATAAGAACCATCTTCTCTTCTTACACCTTGAACTGTTCTTACAATAACAGCTTTAACAACTTTTCCTTTAGGCATATTACTATTTGGAATAGCCTTTTTTACAGTAACAACAACTGTATCTCCAATATTAACACCTTTAACTTTGCTTCCACCTAAAGCTTTGATAACTAATACTTCTCTTGCTCCAGTATTATCAGCAACTTTTAATCTTGTTTCTTGACTAACCATAGACTACCTCCTAAAGAACTACAGCTTCTTGAATAACATCTACTAATTCATATTTCTTAGTTTTAGAAATAGGTTTTGTTAATCTTATTCTTACTGTATCTCCTTGTTTTGCTTTATTAAGTTCATCATGTGCGTGATATTTCTTAGAAACTTTTACACGCTTATTATATAGAGGATGACGTTTGTAAGTTTCAACTAAAACAATTATTGTTTTATCACATTTAGCACTTACTACTTTTCCTACTAATTCTTGTACTCTTTTAGCCATTATTTATTTGCCTCCTCTAATTCTCTTTCTCTTAAGATAGTTTTCATTTTTGCAACATTTTTTCTTAATGTTTTAAGTTCTGTAGGATGTTCTAATGTACCATTAGCTTGTTGCATTCTTTTTGTGAATAATTCTTCTTTAGTTTCTCTGATTTTTTTCTTTAAATCTTCATCAGTTAATTTTCTAATTTCTTTAATATCCACTTTTATTCACCATCCTTTTTAACAAATTTACATTTGATTGGAAGTTTATGAGAAGCAAGTCTAAAAGCTTCTTTAGCAGTTGCTTCATCAATTTCACTTATTTCAAACATAATTTTACCTTCTTTAACTACAGCAACATATTCTTCTACGTTACCTTTACCTTTTCCTTGACGAGTTTCTAAAGGTTTTTTAGTTATTGGTAAATGTGGAAAAATATTAATAAATACTTTACCACCACGTTTCATATAACGAGTCATTGCTATACGAGCAGCTTCAATTTGACGAGCAGAAACCCAAGCTCCTTCAGTAGCCATTAATCCATACTCACCTTTTGTTAAAGTAGTATTTCCTCTTGCATGACCATCATATGTTAATCTATGCGACTTTCTATATTTAGTCCTCTTTGGCATCAACATTTGAAGTCGCCTCCTTCTTATTAACTATTTTTTTAGCAGGTAGAATTTCATCTTTATAAATCCAAACCTTAACACCAATTTTTCCGTATGTTGTATTAGCTTCACTTTGTGCATAATCAATATCAGCACGAATAGTATGTAGTGGAACAGTTCCTTCAGTATAACCTTCACTACGAGCCATTTCAACACCATTTAATCTTCCAGATACTAAAGTTTTAATTCCTTTAGCTCCAGCTTTCATTGTATCTCTAATTGCTCTTTTTTGAGCTGCTCTAAAAGGTGCTCTATTTTCAATTTGCATTGCAATATTATCAGCAACTAATTTAGCATTTAAATTAGGATTTTTTTCTTCAATTATGTTAATGTAAACTTCTTCATTAACTAATTTAGAAACTTTCTTTCTTAATTTTTCAATGTCTTCTCCACCACGACCAATTATAACACCTGGTTTAGCAGTTTTGATTGTAACATCTACTCTATTTTTCTTTCTTTCAATTATAACTGATGAGATAGATGCATCATTAAGACTAGTTAAAATGTATTCACGAATTTTAATATCTTTATTTAAATTATCAGCATAATTCTTTTTATCATACCAACGTGATTCCCAGTCTTTATTAACGCCTAAACGATATCCAACCGGATTAACTTTTTGTCCCATTATGCATTTTCTCCTTTCTTATTATCAGTAACAACAATTTTGATATGACTTGTTCTCTTATCATGTCTGTCTACATTTCCACGAGATGCAAATTGAATTCTTTTTAAAATTGTTCCTGGATTAACAAAACATTCTTTAATAACAAGTTCTTCTTCTTTTGCTCCAAAATTATTAACAGCATTTGCTGAAGCACTATTTAAAACTTTTAAAATTAATCTACTAGCTTTAGTATTAGTTACTTCTAATATCTTTCTAGCTGTTATTACATCTTTTCCTCTAATTAAATCCATAGTCATACGTGCTAAACGAGGTTTAATAATAGCACCTTTATGTATTGCATAAGTTTCCATTATTTATTACCTCCACCAGCATGACCAGTAAATTTACGAGTTCCAGCAAATTCACCTAATTTATGACCAACCATTTCTTCAGTTACATAAACAGGTATAAAATCTTTACCATTATGTACTGCAAATGTATGTCCAACAAAGTCAGGGAATATTGTACTTCTTCTTGACCAAGTTTTAATAACAGTCTTTTTATTTTCAGCATTTAATTTTTGAACCTTTGCTAATAATGAACTAGCAACATAAGGCCCTTTTTTCAAACTTCTTGCCATGTTATCCTCCTATTTTAGTCTTCCTACTAATTATTAATTTTTCAGAAGCTTTCTTAGATTTACGAGTTTTATGTCCAAGGGCTGGTTTACCCCAAGGAGTCATTGGACTCTTACGACCAACTGGAGCTCTTCCTTCTCCACCACCATGTGGGTGATCGTTAGGATTCATTACACTACCTCTATTAGTAGGTCTAATTCCCATATGTCTTTTACGTCCAGCTTTACCAAGATTTACTAAGTTATAATCTTCATTTCCTACAACACCAACTGTTGCAATACATGTTCCTAAAACTTTTCTTGTTTCACCAGATTGTAAACGAACTAAAACATATTTTCCTTCTCTTCCAAGGATTTGAGCACTTGTACCAGCAGCACGACATAACTCAGCACCTTTTCCTGGTTTAAGTTCAATACAATGAACCATTGTACCAACTGGAATATTTTGAAGTGGAAGTGAATTACCAACTTTAATATCAGCATTCTCTCCATTTTCAACTATCATTCCTACTTTTAAACCATTTGGAGCAATAATATATTTCTTTTCTCCATCACGATAGTTTATTAATGCTATATTAGCATTTCTATTTGGGTCATATTCAATTGTTGCAACACGACCAGTAACTCCAATTTTATTTCTTTTAAAATCAATTACACGATACTTTTTAGTAGCTCCACCACCAATATGGCGAACTGTTAATTTTCCTTGGTTATTTCTTCCACCAGTTTTATTAACCTTAGTAACTAAAGATTTAGTAGGATTATTTCTTGCTGTTAATTCTTCATTTGCAAGTGTTGTCATTCCTCTTCGACCATTAGTCGTAGGTCTATAATGTTTTATTGCCATTTTATAATCCCTCCTATAAATCTATTGTAGAGCCATCTTTTAATGTAACTATTGCTTTTTTATAAGTTTTAGTCATACCGGCATAACGGCCAACTCTACGTCTTTTAGCTTTTGTATTAAGTGTATTAACACTTTTTACATTAACTTTGAATGCTTCTTCTATAGCTTTTTTAATTTCTTCTTTAGTTGCACTCTTATTTACTTTAAAAATATAAACACCATTTTTTCTTTCAGCCATAGATTTTTCTGTAATTACTGGTGAATAAATAATATCACTATAATGTTTCATTATTTAAGCCCCTCCTCTATCATATTAACTGCTGTTTCATCTAAAACTACGATATCAGCATTTACTAAATCAAAGCAGTTAATTTCATTTGCCATAAGAACTAGGACATTTCCTAAATTTCTTGAAGCCATATATAAGTTTTCGTTTTCATCACTTGTAACAAATAATACTTTGCCACTTAAATTTAATGTTTCAAGCATATTTGCAACTTCTTTTGTTTTTAATGATTCTAAATCAATCTTATCAACAACAATAACGCTTTTTTCTTTATTCTTATAAGTTAAAGCACTTTTTAAAGCTAAGCTTCTTTCTTTTTTATTGATTTTAAATGAATAATCACGATTATCAACACCAAAAGCAATTCCGCCACCACGCCATTGTGTAGCACGAATACTACCTTGACGAGCACGTCCAGTACCTTTTTGTTTCCATGGTTTTCTTCCACCACCTGATACTTCAGCTCTTGATTTTGTTTTTCTTGTTCCTTGACGAACTGCATTTGTTTGTAAACGAATCATTTTCTTTAATGCATCATCATTAACTTCAATATTCCAAACTTTATCATTTAAAGTGATATCTTTTACAACTTCACCTTTTAAATTTTTAACACTTATCTTTGTCATTTTAATTCCTTTCTAAAGCCTAATTGCTTTCTTCCGGATTTTCTTCTTTAGTTTCTTCTTTTACTTCTTCAGTAGCTTCTGTATTTTCTACAACTTCCTCAGTTTCAGTTTCGTTAACAACAGTATTTTCTACTTCTTCTTTAACATCTTCAACTGCATCTACTACTGTTTCTTCATAAGTAATAATTTCTTTTGCATCTTTCTTACGAGAGTTTTTAATTGCACTTCTAATATAAACTAAAGAATTTTTTGCACCTGGAATATTGCCACTTATTAAAATGTAACCTTCTTCTTTATTTGCTTCAATAATTTCAAGATTTTGAATAGTTACTGTTTCTACTCCCATATGTCCTGGAAGTTTTTTACCCTTTAATACTCTTTTTGGTAACATTGTTCCTAAAGAACCTGGTTTTCTATGATAGTGAGAACCATGTCCCATTGGTCCACGAGATTGATTAAATCTTTTAATAACACCTTGTGTACCTTTACCTTTTGAAGTACCAGTTACATCAACGATATCTCCTACTTCAAAAATATCAACTAATATTTTATCTCCTACATTATAGTTACCATCTGCGTCTTTAATTTCTTTTAAGAAGCGCTTAGGAGTAGTATTAGCTTTTTTAGCATGGCCAATTTCAGCTTTATTGGCACTCTTTTGTTTTTTTTCAAATACGCCTAATTGAATTGCATTGTAACCATCTTTTTCAACAGTTTTAACTTGCATTACAACGTTTTCATCACAAGCTACTACAGTTACTGGAATTAATTTTCCATCTTTAGTAAATACTTGTGTCATTCCAATTTTGCGTCCTAAGATTCCTTTCATTTTTTATTTCCTTCCTTTTCTTAATTATTTAGTAGTAATTTTGATGTCAACGCCACTTGGTAAATCTAAATGTGTTAATGCATCAATTGTTTCTTTACTTGGATTTTTAATATCAACAAGTCTTTTGTGTGTTCTTCTTTCAAATTGTTCACGAGAATCTTTATACTTATGAACAGCTCTTAGTACAGTAAACTTCTCAATTTCAGTTGGAAGTGGTACTGGACCTGAAACTTCACCACCAGTTCTTTTTACAGTTTCCACAATTTTAGAAGCAGCTACATCTAATAAACGATGGTCATATGCTTTTAAATTGATTCTAACTTTTTCATTTGACATTTATTATGTCCTCCTTTCGTCTATATCTAGTATAGACTTGCTCCACCTGAATTCCCTAGACAACTAGAAACATATTTACCAACTATCCCTAGTGTGTCAGCAACCTCACGCTTCCCTGCAGTCATACGTATACCATTATAACACACTAATTATATGAAATGCAACCCCAAATTTTACATAAAATTCACATTTTTAATTAACAAAAAACTGTTAGATTTTTTCTAACAGTTATAAACTATTTACTTCTGAACATTTTTTAGTTCCAATAATAGTATTAGTAGTTGTATCAGTTACTCGACATGAACCATTCCTGCATTCAATTAGATAATCATCAACAGTTTCATTATATGTTTCTCCATTAGTTTCTAAACATGCTGAATCAATTAAAGCTTCCTCACTATTACCAAATAGATCATCTAAATTTAAGTCTTTTATAATTTCTGCAATTACTTCATTATTTATTACATTGTCCAATATTTTATTTTCGTCATCTTCAGTTAATTCAGTATAATCTATTGCACCACTTAAATCAGGTAATGTAATTGGTGAATCTAATACTATTTCATAACTATCTTTTAATACTAATTCATCAATACCATCACTAGGTATTTTAACACTAAGAGTTAAATCTCCTTTATTTTTTGTTCCAATATTTGAAAGACTTAATTCTATTTTCTCACATGTTTCATCTCTGCTATCACAAACAGTCTTCATTTTTAAATCAATATTATTTGCATTATTTCTGAAATCAATAATGAATGAAGCGCTAACTCCCTCATAATTATAATTTATTTCAAAATATTTGTCTTCTATTTTAACATCAGCAAATTGTTTTAATGAACCATCTTTATCTTTTATTATAACATTGTATCTATCATTTGATGATTCTATTACCAATTGATCATCATTTCCTAGAACAAACATATCTGTTTTATTTATATATACTTCTAAATTTAAATGACTATCATCAACTATTTTTTCTACTTTATTCTTTTTATTTAAATAAACTTCTACATGTATATAACTATCATCTTCAATTTTTTCAACCATATTATCTAAATTAGATGTTATTTCTTCATCTGTTAATCCTGTTAATTTTTTAAGTTCATTCATTAAAGTATTATTACTCTTAATTCCATTTGCAACATTTGTTATATATTCTTTGAAATTAGAAATAGTCATTGTATGTTTGGTAACTTCAACATTATTTAATGTAGTTTTTTCTTTTGTAAAATATTCATCTTTTAAATTGTTTTTTATAATATTAAGAATTTCTTTTGTTGCTTTATCAATTGAATCAAAATTTATCTTTTCTTCAATATTCCAAACATTTTCTACATCTTCTATATCTTGTTTAATATATTTATCATAAATGTTTCCAAGACCTAAATACATTGCTTTATCATTTAATATTGCATTAATATTAAGCGCATCTTTTGAATTATATTTTAATCCTACATTTGAATTAATAATTTTTGAACTATAATCAACATCTAAGCCTAAATTAATTTCAATATTCTTTATTAATTTACTTATATCAGCAAATTCTACATCACTAGAATTTAAATCTCCCGTTATTTTATGAGTCATTTTAATTTTATCATTTGTAGCTTTTTTTACTGTACTTACAGTATTACCAATATATTCACCCATTTTATCAATAGTATTAGTAAATACTTCTTTAGGCTCTATATTTTCTCTTTTATTAAAATACCAATAAACTCCTCCACCAATTAATATTACTATCAACACAAAAATAATTATTAATGGTACAACAGCTCGATTTTTAACTTTCACTAACTCTTCTACACTTTGAGTCGCATTAACATTATTATTTGTAGGTATTTCTCCTAACATTTCTGGCATTTGGTTATTTTGTTCTACATTATTTGTATTAACATTATTTTGATTATTCAAATTATTTTGTCCATTCATTTCATTATTCATATTCACACTATCCTCTATTCATACTTATAATATACATTATTTTTTAAAAATTAACAAGTCTTACTTTAAAAGTATTTCCGTATCTTGCATTTCTTGTGGTATTGCAATATCCATATATTCTAATATTGTTGGGGCAACCATTGTTAAATCGCCAGTCTCTTTTAATTTAACATTTTTATCTAAAATAATAAAAGGTACTTTACTTAAAGTATGAGTTGTTACTGGATTATTATTTTCATCTAACATAATATCAACATTACCATGATCTGCTAATATTATTACTTTATAAAAGTTTTCTTCAGCTTTTTCAACAATTTTATCTAAACATACATCTACTGTTAAACAAGCTTTAACAGCTGCATCAAAGTTACCAGTATGACCTACCATATCAGGATTAGCAAAGTTAACTAAAATAAAATCATAATCTTGAATCATACATTCAATAACTTTTTTCGTAACTTCAATCGCACTCATTTCTGGTTTTAAATCATAAGTTGGAACATCAGGCGACGGAATATGAAACATATTACATTTAGCTATTTTACCTTCATATCCGCCATCAAAAAAATAAGTTACATGAGGATATTTCTCAGTCTCAGAAATTCTTGCTTGCGTTAATTCTAATTTTTCTAGATATCTTCCTAAAGGATTATTAATAACTGGTTCTTCAATGAAATGTTCTGTTGGTATATCATTATCTATTGGTAACATGCTATACACACTAAGCTTACCCATATCTAAAGTTTTGAATCCATCAAAATCATCACAAACAAATGATGAAATAATTTGTTTAGCTCTATCAGCACGATAATTCATCCATAATAATATATCGCCATTTTTTATTAATCCATTGGTATTTACTACTATTGGTACTATAAATTCATCCGTAATATTTTTTTCATATAATTTATTAATAATACCTTCAATATTAGAATTATTTACTCCTATACCTTTAGTAACTAAATCATAATATTTTTTAGTTCTATCATAATTTTTATTTCTATCCATAGCATAATATCTACCACAAATAGTAGCTATATCTCCAACTTTATTCTCTTTGATAACATCCGTTATCATCTTTATATATTTATAAGATTCATGAACTCCTGTATCTCTACCATCAGTAATAACATGAAAATGAATTTTTTTACAACCATTCTTAACTAATAATTTATACATATTAATAATATTATCAATACTAGCATGTACATTACCATCACTACATAATCCCATAATATGTATATCTTTTTCTTTATTCTCTATTATTTGATTAAATTTTTCATTTTCTAATACATTACTATTAATAAAATCATTAACTAATGTTGGATTTTGTTTTATTAATCTACCTGCTCCAATAGTTAAATGACCAACTTCACTATTTCCAAATTGACCTTTTTGAAGTCC
>CANQBF010000004.1 GCA_947588895.1 uncultured Bacilli bacterium
TTGCATTTATTTTCTTACTTTGCGAAAAAAATTTTTTGTTTTATCTTTTTCTCTATATTTTCACTTAAAAAGGAGTGTTTTTTATTTTTCACTCCTTAAAGCTGGTTGCAAATTATTAATTTATTAATATATTGTTTATAATATTTCAAAAATTAATTTTTGACAAATCTCAAAATGTCATACCTTTTTACTCCTACTTTTAAAAAATAACCTTTTTGGTTATTTAATAAGTATCAAACATTAATTATATAAAATATCATCTATAGTAATTACAGCGGCACCGCCTGTCATATACATGATGTCACCAATTACCATATTTCCCATATCACTTACTAAAAATAATGCTCCATTTGCTACTTCCTCTGGAGTAATGTATCGCTTAACTGGAGATGAATCTAAATATAAATTATCGTCTGATTCAATTTGCATTGAAGTAGCGGTAGGCCCAGGAGCAATGCCATTTACAATAATATCATAGTCTATAAATTTTTTAGCCATACCTATTGTCAAGCCTTTAGCACCCCATTTTGACAATACATACGGAGCAACAGCTGGCCTTTTTGATGATGAAGACAATACATTCAAAATATTAGCTTTCGTTGAATGTTTCTTTTGTTTTTTCCACATATTAAAAAAACATTGCGATAAAAAATACATTCCTTCCAAATTAGTCCCCATGCACCGTTCATAATCTTCTACTTTTGTGTTTCCAATATTTTCACCCAAAGCTATTCCTGCATTATTTACTAATATATCAATTGTTAAGCCATCTACATTATTCATAATATAATCATAATCACTTTCAATATTATGTATATCTGATATATCCATTTTAAATCCATACACTTTACAGTTATTAGTTTTACACTTTTTTAACAATTCAACTGCTTTATTTATTTTATCAATATTACGGCCTGTAATAATTATATTGGCACCATTTAGTAAAAAAGTTTTAGCTATGGCATACCCTATTCCGCTTGTGCCACCAGTAATTAATGCAGTACGTCCAACCAATAATTCATTAACATAAATATAATTATTAATATATTTCACACACATAAAAGGTTTTTTACATACATAAATAATTTTCTTTAGCATTTTTTTTATTTTATTTTTCATATATATATTATTTCCTCCATTTTCAATTCAATTATTTATTTAACATTTTCTTAACAAAAGTCGTTCCCTTTTTACCAAGCATCTTTTTTGCAACTTGTTTCATTTTCATTGTTGAAGATCCTTTTAAATGATATATGAATTCCAATGCTTCTCTTTCATCTTCGCTATTAGTAAAGACTTCAAATAGCACCGGTTTCTCTTCTATTTTTGATGAAGCAAAAATATCTAAATTCTCTAAAAATTCTTTTTTATTGGAAGCTGACAAGTAATTAAATCCCAAATCTTCGGCATAGTGCTTTACTAATTGCTTAGATTTTTGTCCAAAATGTCCATCAGCAGATATATAAGAAACTGCTTTTGCTTCTATACCAGCTTGATATGTAAAATTATCTTTATTCGTAAACTCCGTACCTCGGCCATTATTGATAAGTAAAATTCTTAAATTATTACCTATGTGTCGATTGCCAAGTGAATTCATATCGTAAAAAAATGATAAATCTCCTATTACTCCAAAATATAACTTTTCACGATTTGCTAATGATGCTCCTATTAATGATGACATGTTTCCATCTATACCAAAACCACCAACATTAGAATAACAAGGTACATTTTTAGGAGATTCAAAAAAGCTCCAATTTCTTAAAGTATTATAAATTCCTAAATGTAAAACAGAAAATTGAGGAATTTTAGGACGTAGAGATAATGCAATCCAAGCATTTGAAAATGGAAGTTCTTCTTTTTTCTCTTCTACTATTTTTAAAATATTATCATACTCTTGTCTCCATTCATTATAAAATGCAGTAGATGACTCACATTCTGTTTCTTGTTGTAGATATCGTTTAAAAAATGTTCCTTCATCCATTTCAAATACATAATGAAGTTTTTTAAATGGATCTCTTAAATCACCATCTAAACTAACTCGCCAAACTTCCTTTGGATTAAATTGTAAATAAGAGCCAGACATATCCCCAATATGAATCAATGTACTAATATTTTTACATGGAGCATCATACATTTTTTGACAATCAACAAGTTTATCCATAATTCCATATTTTCCACGATAATTACTTGTTTGATCGCATAACACAACAGCATCATACTTTTCACAAAATAAATCCACCATTTCAGTTAATTCAGCACTCCAAGTCAAATGAGACGCCACAAAAATACCTACTCTACCTGGTAAGAGCTTTGGAAAATTATCATTATATGTAAATCTTTCAATTTTTTTAACAGAAGGCAACTTTTTAATAGAAAAATCATTTGTATATTCTGTACATAAATTAATATGAACAGGTCCACCTCCATGATGATTAAGCTCTAAAATAGCTTTGTTTACTTTTACCTCGCAAGCCCACCATTCTTTATTTGTATGAACCATAGGTAAATAAACACTAAGACGAACGGAATCTTTCGGTTGTACACTTCTATTAATAATTTGTTGAAGACCATGTCCTACTTCATCCAAAGATTTAGTAGAAGTAATTGCTAAGATAGGAAGCTTACGATAATAAGCTTCTGTTAATCCAGAGAAATAATTACGAGATGCTGTCGCTTGAGTACAACTAAGTGCTACAGTCTCACCAGTCTCAGCTGCTAATCCACAAGCTATATAAGCAGCAGAACGTTCATCCACAGATGAATAAATTTCAAAAAATGGATCATTACATATACTTTGTACAAAACATACATTTGTTGTCCCAGGACTTACAACCACTTTTTTTATACTATGTGCTTTCATTAAAGCAACAAGAATTTGAACATTTTTTTCAGCAGAATAATAATTTGCCATAATATTTTTTCCCTTTCTTTCAACTAATTCACTGAAATTATTATATCATCAGTGAACTTAATATGTAAAATATTTTTAATTATCATTTTGATCATTTATTGCATTTTCTAAATATTTTTTTGAATTTTTTATTATTACATTTAACTTAATATATACATCTTTGTAATTTATCTCTTTAATATCATTAATTTCCTTTGTGTTATACTTTAATAGAATATCTTTTTTTCCAATAATATTTAAAATATTATAAATTCTAGAATTTTGAGAAATAATGTTATTAGGATGATGTCTTTCAAAGATAGTAAATTGTTTTTTATAAATAATAGAAAAAACTGTCCCATGAAATGAATCAGTAACAACATACTCAGCATTATGTATAAGTGCCAAAAAATTTCCTACATTACAAGAACGAACTACATTTTTTGAAGCTATATAAGAAAATGGATCATGTGGAATTACCACTAGTTTTAATTTCTTTTTTTTAGCAAATTGTCGTACTGCTTTCCAATGATGACGATTATCACTTAAAAAATAACATAAAACATACTTATCTTTAGTTAAGCAACTTCGATCTTCGTATTTTGTCCATTCATCTTCTGTTAATAATAAAGTTGGATCTACAACTATATCAGTTTTAATTGATAATAATTCGTCAACTATTTCACATCCTCGTTGTTCTCTCATAGCAAGTTTTGAGAATCTTTTTAATGCGTTCGTAATACTCTCTTTTTTTTCTTCAGGAATAGTGTTAACCCCAAAACTAGGTGCATACGCAATCAACTTTGTATGAATATCTTTAAAGTTACCATAGTAAAAATTATGATACCAATTAGGATTCCAAATTTGATCGCTTCCAAATATCAAACAATCATAGTCATTACATATATCTATATATTCTTGTTCATTATTTATTTTTTTTGTCATATTACAATTTTTATTAATAATAGTTTCTAAATCAGTAGATTTTTTTTCAAATTGTTTTTTATAAATAATTCTTTCATATTTATAAATAATTCTTCCTAAAAAGGTAAAAATTTTTTGTAAAAAATTTTTTTTTATTATTGGCATATTTGCTTGATCATTTAGTTCAAAATTAATTAAATCCACATTATAATTTAATTTTCTTAAATATTGTTGTAAAGCGATCGCTTGTAATTTAGTTCCATAATTTTCGTATTTAAACCATGTTATAATTCCTATTTTCATTTTTTATCTCCTCACTAATCTCAATTTGACACTGGAAATTAAACCTTTAATAATATCTTTATATGATATTAAAATAATTCCAAGCATTAGTATTTCTAAAACATATAAAATATAAAAATTATTAACAATCAATAAAATAACAGACTGAATTAATAATATGAAATAGACAAATAGGTCCTTCTTAAAAGAAAACTTTATTTTAACAAGTTTTTTGGTATATTGAACCCGAAACAACCATACTAAAAAATATGAAATTGCTGTAGATATCGCAGCACCAAGTACACCAATCCACTTAATCAATATAAAATTTAAAATAATATTTATAGTGGCCCCACCTATTGTTGTTTTACTAATAATCTTCGAATCTTTTATTGCTACAAATAGACTTCCTAGTACACCAGATAAGGATCCAAATACAATAGAAATCATTAAAAATGGCATATATTTCCAAGCATTATAAAATTCATTTAAATATAAGAATTTCGCTAGCGCTTTTGATAAAATAATTAAAAGAGAACAACATAATACCATTAATAAGTTATAAGTAGAATAAACATTTTTTATAAAATTATCTTCATCTTCTGCACTAAAAGATTTTACAGCTGTAATAGTCCATGCTTGATTAAAAATATTTTGCAAAATAGACAAAATAGATGGAATTTTATAAGCCATAGAATATATTCCATTAGCTGCACTTCCACACATAAAAATTACCATATATCTATCTGAAGCATTGTTAATCCACCATCCAATGGAATTAAAAACTAAAGGTCTACTATAGTCAAGAACTTCCTTTTGTAATGTTAAATTATACTTTCCTTTTTTAAGATATTTGTGAAATTTAATGCTTATAAATAGATACACTACAGTAATTAAAGAAGAAATAATAGCGGCTAAAAAATATCCATCTATTCCTAAATGAAATACTAGTAAGAAAAGAATATTTAAGGTAAGAAGTACTACTGAATTGATAACTCCCGATATAGCAATATAAGAAATTTTATCAAACCCCCGCGTTATATTTTGAGCAAATTGTAAAAACGCGGATGTAATGTATAGAATAACAAAATAGATGAAATATCGATTTAGCAATGGGATAATATTAAATATATAATTTATTGTAGCTAATATAAATAAGAATACAACAGATAGTAATAAATATTTGACACTAATTTTACAAATATCATCTTTTTTATTCTTCTTGTCTAACAAAAACCGTAATGCTCCTTCATATACATTTAAAGTTAATAAAGGAACTAATAAAGAAATAGTAACATTTATAAAATCAAAATTTCCATATTCTTCAGTTGTTAATACCGCAGTATATAAAGGTATCAAAAAAAAACTTAAGAATTTACTTCCAAAATTACTTAAAGTTAATAATCCAACATTTTGTAACAATTCTTTATATTTTTTCAAACTTCTCACCTTTTCATAATTTTATTTTTATAATACTTGCAAGTATAAATGAACCCTTTATTCTTTATTCTATCAAAAAGAAACATCGGAAAGCAAATTATTTTTGTTATAAACTTTCCATTAGTATTTCCAAAATATTTACACATTTTTCTTTGAATAATCATCTTTCTTTTTGCAATAGGAGAACCCCATGACATTTTATATTTATGAATACTATGTGTATTATCAGTTATAGTAACTTTACCATTATAATAATCCATTGGACAAAAATAATCTATGGGATAAATTGTAATATCTAAAACTTGCTCAATATGTCCATCTAATTTGGCCCCATTTTCCTTTAATAATTGATTTGTAATGATAGGACAAGGAGTTAAATTTATTTCTCCATTATCATCATATATAGACATATGTTCATATATTTCTTTGTTCTTTTTTATTCCTTTATGTTTTTTTATAGCTCCAAATCCTAACCCAGTTGCCACAAAATTATCTACTTCCATACCCATAAAAGCTTTATTCTTTAGCAAGTCGTCAAAACTTTTAATAACTTCTACATCAGTATCTAAGTAAATTCCTCCATAATTATAGATAATATCTAATCTAGCATAATCAGATACAAATGCATATTTCTTCTCAGCATAAGCTTCTCTCGTAAATTGAATTTTATTTACATCAAAATTACTTTCATCCCATTGAATGATTTTAAAGTCCGGCATATATTTTTTCCATGTTTCAATATTTTTTTTATACTCATCTGGTAAAGGATTTCCACCAAACCAACAATAATGAATCACTTTAGGTATCATTGATCCACCTCACATGCTAATAATTTTACCATATTTTTTACACAATTACTACTAGTTTAGATAAAAACTCATCAAAAATAATATGTAAGCCAAATCTTTCTTTTAAAGAAAAAATGGGCAAAATTAATTAATAAAAAATGAATAGATATTAACTTATCTACTCATCTTATTTTACAATATAATTAAATTATAAATCATTTGTTCATATCTTTTTATTATTTATTCATTTTTTACGATTTACATGACTTTTACTTTTAGCACTATCTAAATCATTTTTAAATTCATCTTTTACAATATCACATCGATATTCATATGGATTAAAATAATTTAACATTCTTTCTTTATAAGATTTATTATCATTTATTTTATTTTTTAACACTTATATCACCATTATTATTGTGGTAATTTTTATTAAAAATATACTTATAATAAATCTTGATATTCACTTACATATTCATTACTTAATGTAATTATTTTACGAGTTTTAACTGCTCTATATATCATATCTTCATAATCAATTAATTCTTCATATTCATGACATTTTTCTTTTAAAGGATTAATTACAGGATGTTCTGGAACAAAAATAGTACAACAATCTTCATATGGTAAAATACTTATATCATAAGTACCAATTTTTTTAGCAACATCAATAATTTCTAATTTATCAAAACAACATACTGGTCTTATAATAGGAATTTTTACTACTTCATTAATTGCACTCATACTAGTTAAAGTTTGACTTGCAACTTGCCCAATCGATTCCCCATTAACTAATACTTTAGCATTACTATTACTTGCCACAATCGCACTAATTCGATACATCATTCTTCTCATAATAGTAATTAAATAATCATTAGGTATATTTTTATATATTGCTTCTTGAATTTCTGTAAAGTTAATTATATGCAATTTAATATCATGATTATATAAAGCTAATTTTTGAGCTAATTCTTTAACTTTATTTAAAGCATTTTCACTTGTATGAGGAGGACTTTCAAAATATATTGCTTCTAATTTAATTCCTCTTTTCATAGCAAGATAGCCCGCAACTGGGGAATCAATACCACCACTTAACATAAGTAATCCTTTGCCAAGTGATGAAACAGGATAACCACCAATACCTTTTATACTTTCAAAATAAATAAGAATTTCTTTTAATCTAATTTCAACATTTATTACTATATCTGGATTATTAACATCTACTTTAATATTATCTTTATTTTTTAAAATATGACTACCAAATATTTTTCTTAATTCCATCCCATCAATGGGATAACTTTTATCACTTCTTTTAACTTCAACTTTAAAAGTTTTAAATTCTTTATCGTTAATAACCTCTAATAAATTATTTTTAATATCATTAATATCTCTTTCTAAACTTTTATAAGCTAAAACTATTTCATGAATACCAAATATATTTTGTAGTTTATTTATTATTTCATCATAGTTATTATTGTTTGTTTCAATAAACATTCTTCCATAATCATAATAAATATTACTATCTTTTAAAACAAATTTTATATTATTATTTAATATTTTTAAAAAATAATTACGATTATCTTTTTTCGTTGATAATTCTCCATATTTTAAAAATATTACTTTTTGCATATAAAACACCTACCCAATTAAATTTTTTAACTTTCTATATTCTACCTCAAATATTTCTAAAAATCTATTTATTTCTAATACTGTTGTTAAATGAGATATACTTATTCTCATACAAGATTTACTTCTTTCAATACTATCATAAATAGCCATTACTCCATTACATATTTCATCTTTATTATTAGCACTTACATAAATATCTTTTGTACCAAGTATATTTGCTAATTCATAAGCATTTACTTTATCAAAACTAATATTTAAAATATGAGGAATTGAATATTTAGTCTTATTTATACTTATTCCTTCTATTTTTTCTAATGAAGTTGTTAATCTATCATTTAACAAAGTTATATATTTTTCTCTTTTTTCACAATCTTTTACTGCACTTTTTAAAGCTTCTTTCATACTGATTATTAACGGAAGAGATATTCCACTAGGATTATTTTTACTATTTTTATTACCACACATAAGAGGAGTTATTTTAACTAAATTATTTTTATATAAGAATCCTACTCCCTTTGGACCATAAAATTTATGAGCACTAACACTACCTAAATCGATATCACGAAAACTAATGGATGTTTTACCAATAGCTTGTGTTAAATCACTATGGAATAGTGTTTGATTATTTTCTTTTTTGATTATTTGTCTTAACATTTTTAAGGGTTGCCTTACTCCAGTTTCATGATTAACTGCGCAAATACTAACTAGTATAGTATCTTCCCTAACTAATTTTTTTAATTCATCAAAATTAATTAAACCATCTTTATCATTTGATACATAACTTATTTCAAATCCTAAACTCTCTAAATAATTACAAATATTATATATAGATGAATGTTCTAACTTAGATACAATAATATGTCTTCCTCTTTTATGATTAGCAAGAGCTGCCCCAATTAAAGCCATGTTATTAGCTTCAGTCCCACTACTAGTATAAATAATTTCACTTTCCATAATATTAAATAAATTACTTATTTCTTTAGTAGCTTCATCTAATAATTTCTTGCATTTTAATCCCATAGTATTATTACTACTATCAACACCTATATATTCACTACTAATTTTGTTAAAAGTATCAAGAGCACTAGTAGATATTTTAGTAGTTGTACTATAATCTAAATAAGTCATATTATCAACTCCATCTATAATAAATTATATCAAATATTACTTAATATAAAAAGATAGAAGTTATAAAACTTCTACCAATAAATATTTAATTATTTATATTCTTCTAATAATTTTTTATGAATACCAGGTTCAATAATATTAATGGCATTAATTGCACTTTCTAAACTAACTTTAAAATTACCTTTATTAAAAGCATTTTCAGCTTTTGTTAAATTAATTTCTACATCTTTATTAGTTAAACGATATCTATTTCCATAGACTATTGCAGTTTCTGCCATTTTTGCAGTTTTAACAGTTTCATTAATGGTATTATATACTTTTAAAACTAAATCTCTTGCGGTATCTACTCTTAAATTTAAAGTTTTAATAGAAATAGGTCTTTGGTCTAATTCTTTGACCATTTCATTAATGGCGAGAGTTGCTTCCGATAATTCAACATAATAATTTTTAGGAATTACTGGTAATTTATAACTTCTTACTTTTTCCTTAGCTTGATTTAATATATCTTTAATGGCATCAAGTTCATCTCTTGCTCTAAGTTCATCTTCTTTTAAACTTCCTAATGTTCTTAAAGCATTACTTAATTTTTCTTCTTCTTTTTGTAACCTATTATTAATGAGTTCCATTTCTTTAGCAAGTTTAGAATAAGCAAAAGATTTACTTCTTTCCATATCTACTACTTTATCATAATCTTCTCTTATTTTATTAAATTCTTCTTTAATCTCCCCAATAACTAATACTTCATCATCAGTTAAATCATAACTATATTTAATATCATCAATTTTACGATATAACTCATTATTAATTTTTTCTAATTTACTAACCTTTATTAAAATACTTCTTTTATATTCATTAAATAATGTTTTAGTTAATTTTTCTTTATCAAAATCATTATATAATGAATCAAAATAATCAAGCATTGTTTTAAGTTCAAAAATAGAATCAACAACATTTAAGACATTAAGTCGACTAAATATATCTTGAATTTTTTTATTTACTTCCGTAATATTATATTCAATATTTAAATAATCTAAATTATAACCTTCAACTTTCATTTTATGATATATATTATTTATATCTTCAATCTTTTTAGGTATTAAAATACTTCCTAAATCAACAATAGTTTTAGTCTCTTTAATAACTATCTTTAAATTACCTATAATATCCCCGATTGCTTTAACAATTTTGCCAACTTCTAAATATTCATTTTTATCCATAGCATCTTCAAAAGCACTAAATAATTTATCAACATTTTCAAATTGTAACTCCAAAGGATTTTTAATCATTTCATAATCATTTAAATTATTATTATAGATATTTTTAATTTCACGATAATCAGCTTTTAATTTAATAATTGTTTCACGATTCTTTTCTTCAGATAAAGTTAATTCTTTTATTTCGGATAATAAGAAGTCAGCTTTAGTTTTTAAATAATTAATATTAACTTCTGTTTCAATTAATCCTTTTTTTAATTTTTCATATTCTTTTTCATTAAAATCATTTTGTAAATCAATAATTTCATCAGTTATTTTTGGAATTTCTTTATCTCTAATATTTTGAAATCTTTTTTGCCAGCTTTTATATTTTTTCTTTAATTCTTGATTGTTAATTAAAGTTTCAACTTTATTTAACTCAGATAATATATTACTAGATATTATTAAATTTTTATCTCTTTCTAAATTATTTATTTTATCATTTAAACTTTTTTTATATTTTCTATCCATTAATACTAATAGAATAATAACTATTACCATTGAAATAAAATAATATAAAATAGCTATTGCTATAAAGGTTTCTCTAGTTAGTTTCATATTAAGACTCCTTACTATAATCATTTTAACATATTATTAATATTTTTAGAATAATCTTTTTATAATTTGTTAAAATTTGTCAAAATTTCTTTTCTTATTTTATTATTTATTTTCAAATTAATTAATATAAAATTAAAAAAGTTGAGTTTTCCCAACTTTTTTTACTAACTTATTTATTCTATTCTTCGTACATTGCATATAAATAAATAGTTTCATTCTTTTGTACTTTATATGATTTTAATTCTTCAGATGATTTAGTACCACTAAAGTTTCTAGACTTCCAATTTGTTAATTTTTTACCATTATCATCTGTATAATATGCTTTAGATTCTTCAAATACTTTTGGTACAATTAAATTTTCACCATATAGATAAGCAAAACTTAACATAGATTTATAAGTTTTATACCATGAATAAACTAAATAAGAATTATTATAATCTTTATAATAATGGTCAAAAGTTGTAACTCTAGTATATGTATCTGAAGATTTTTCAGTACCATCATTTACACGACTAATATTATGAATATATTTTTGATGATTTAATCCACCTATATTCATAGTAGCAGTGCTGCTAGCTAATACAGCTGGACTACCATATATTTCATCTTCATAAGTTATATTATAACCAAATAACTTACCATGTAATTCAATTGCAGCATTCTCATTAATAACAATGTTACTTGCAGACAATTTCTCTTCATCAATTGTTAATTCATTACTATTAATTGCTGTTTTATTTTTTACTTGGAAATTATTAATAGTTAATGACGCATTTTCTTCTACTTTAATACCAATAGTATTTTTAGTAGTATTTGGTGTCATGTCACTTTTTGTATATTCAGATGGCTTTAAAACATCAATTTTTAATGTTAAATCTTTAATACTTACATGACCAGATTTAATAATAAATGTATATTTACCACTTGTTATATTAGATTCAATTTCTTTATTATTACCATCTATTACAACATCATTATTAATTTCAATAGGTTCTTTAATTTGTCCCTCCCAATTTTCAATTATTATTTCTTTACCATTAGTTAAATTTTCTTTTAATTCTTCTTCATTATGTACTTTAACATAATTTGCAGTAAATGTAACATTGTAAGCATCAGAAGTTTCTTCTTCTTCATTCTTATAATCATCAGTTAAATTAATAGTTACTTTTAATGTTTTTCCATATAAATCATCTAATTTAGCTGAATTATAATCTTTAGCTGTAATTTCATTTATTATAGATTTAAATTTTTCTTCTATATTATCATCACTTGTTAATACTTTAGGTTCACTACCATTATATTCTATTGTTATATTCTTAACATTATCTATATTAACTGCTTTATTAATTGCTTGTAGAATTTTATCAAAATTAGTTGATAATAGTTCTTCTCTATTAATAATATTAAATACCATATTTGTATTTTCATTAACTACTGCTGAGAAAGAATCATTATTAATTAATTCAACAAAATTATTTATTATTTTATTTGTATAAACAACTTGTTCATATTTAGCTTTTAATTTAATATCTTCCTTTATTTGTGTATTAAAATCAAATTCGTTTTCTTCTTGAGTCGTACAATTTTCATCAGTACATTTAAACCAGCCAATAAATTTATAGCCATTATAATCAGCATTACCATTTTTATGAGCTTCACCTGGTGTAGTTACTTTTTCATTATAATTGATTACTTCTTCGCCAATTTCATCTCCACCATCAGTATCGAATGTAACTGTAAATTTCTTTATTTCCCATTTACCTGTTATAGTAGTGGTATCATTTGTAAAAATACGATTTGTAAGGATATCTATTTTACTCTTATCATCATACCAACCATTAAATACATAACCTTCAATATTAGTTTCAGGTATTTGATTATCTGTTAATTTAAATGGATATGTTAATTCAACTTGTTCTTTACCTTCAACAAATTTATTATCTTCTAGTCCATCAATTATTCCTTTAAATACAACTGTACGTTTGATTTGTTCCCATTTAGCTTTTAACTTAACATCTTCCTTTATATGTGTATTAAAATCAAATGTGTTTTCTTCTTGGACTGTACAATCTTCATTAGTGCATTTAAACCAACCTAGAAATTTATATCCTTCTTTTGTAGGATCTGGCGTTGGCTTACTTGCTAATTTATCATATTCTACTTGAATACTAGTATTATTTTCAGTATTATCATCATCAAATGTAATCGTAAATTTCTTTATTTCCCATTTTGCATTTAAAATTATATCTTCGTTTATTGGATTATCTTCTATTTTAAATTCTGTATTTTCACTATCTTTATACCAATAAACAAAATTATATCCTTCTCTTTCTGGAGTTGGTAATTCAGTTAATTTATTTCCTTTTTCAACTTGAACAAAAGGAATATTATCACCACCATTACTATTAAAATGTACTTTATGTAATACTTTTGCCTCTTCATAATCAACATATTTGACATCTATTGTTGTATTCATGGTGATTGTATCAGTTCCAACATAATTTGTTGCAACTTCCCATCCTGTTGGAGTCATTCCATCATAAGTTCTTTCAATAACAAATATTGTCATTTTCCCAAAAATAGTATCACTTTTTTTATCGCCATCATCAGCTACTTTAATACTTCTTGCTGCAAGCATAATATCTTGAGTATCTAAAATATATTCTGATGAATAAGCATATTCACCAATTAAATAGAAAAAGTCAGCATCTTCATTTTTTGTTTCAATAGATGTCGCTAATTCTTTAAGTGTCATCTCTTTTGCATTAACTGGTAATATTGCTGTTATAAATGTTATGACAAGTAATAATAAATATTTTGCATATTTTTTCATTTTTCCATTCCTTTCCTTAATTTTCTATAACAACCGTTATTTTAATAGGTGAAGATTTTTCTTCTAAATATAAATCAGCAGTTTTACTTGTTGCACCTTCAACATATATTGCACGAATTGAACCAGCATTCTTTTTAGTAGTATGTCCATTAAATATAAAGCCATTATAATCGGTAAACGTTTCATTATTTTTAGTTAATCTATATGTATATTGTTCAACATCACCAGTACCTGATTGATGTTTTGGCGTTAAATAAAGAACATAAACATCTTCTTTTACCTTTTCATTAACAACTATTTTTATTGTTGCTTGAACATTTCCATCTTCAGAAGTAACTATTATTGTAGCTTCTCCTTTAGCTAAAGCTGTAATTTTTCCATTTTCTACTTTTACAACTTTTGGTTTATTACTTTCCCACTTAACATTTTTATTTTTAGCATTACTTGGTGTTATTTCATACTCTAATGTAAGGGTATCGCCAACATACATCGTACGACTTTCATCACCTTTTATTTTTATACCTGTAACTTTTACATCTTCTTCAGTAATACTTGGTTCTTGTGTACTTGTTGCTTCTTTAACAGTAATTTCTTTTTTAGCAGTTTTACTTCCATCTTCAGTTGTAACAGTTATAGTAACTTTACCACTCTTTATACCTTTAACATTACCATTTTTATCTACTGTAGCTATTTTAGTATTACTACTTTTCCATGTAACTCCATTATTTGAAGCATCTTTAGGACTAACTGTCGCCGTTAATTTAATTGTCTTACCAACTTCAACTTCGGATTTACCACTAATAGTAACATCAGTTACACTTACAATATCAATAGTTACTGTTACTTCACATTGAGCTGTATATTCACCATCTTCAGTTGTTACAGTAATAATAACTTTACCTTCACTTATAGCGTTTATTTTACCATTTTCATCAACTGTAGCAATACTTTCATCACTACTAGTCCATCTTAAATTAGTATTATTAGCATTATCTGGTGTAATTGTTGCTACTAAAGTATAAGTCCCATCAGGTTGCAATGATAATGTTCCTATATTTAAACTAACTCCATTAACTTTTCCATCTTCAACCCATTTAGCTTTTAATACCATTTCTTCTTTAACTTTAGTATTAAAATCAAATAATTTATTTTCATAATACCAACCTGCAAAATTATATCCATCTCTAGTTGGATCTTCTGGTTTTGGTATTACACCATCTTTTTTAACCACTAAACCATTAACTTTACTTCCCCCATTAGAATCAAATTTAATTGAATATTCTTTAGGTGTAAACATTTTAAATATTAAAAATACTATTAATAAAAATATTATAATACCTAAAATAATAAATATTATACGTTTTTTATTATCTGCATCCTGCATTTTATTTTCTCCTTTCTTAAATATGCTTTATATATAGAAAAAACTATATATCTCACTAAAATTATATTATAAATAAATTTTTATATCAAGACCATTTGTTGGCAATATTAACTAATAATAGACTCTAATGCTAAAGTTATCATTTCATTAAGATTTTTTTCTCTATCTTCATCACTTAAAACAATATTTGAATATTTAGAATCTGTAACTGTTAATAAACAACTTGCTTCTCTACCACAATAGTTAGCTATATGAAATAAACCAAAAGCTTCCATTTCTTCACCAATTATATCTAAATTTCTAGGTATTCGATTAAGAATTCTATCTTCATCAACATATGGGCCAAATATATCCATAGTTAATATATCTCCAATATGAATCTTATAATTTAATTCTAAAGCTTTATTAATTATTATTTCATTTAATTCTTTTGATGGATAAGTAATATGTTCTTTATAATCGCTAAATGAATAAGCAAAACTAGATTCACTATAAGAACTACTAGCTAATATTAAATCAGAAACGTTAATATCTTTAGTATTTCCTCCACAAGTTCCTATTCTAATTATTTTTTTAACATTATAGAAAGTAAATAATTCATAGCTATAAATACCCATACTAGGCATTCCCATTCCACTTCCCATAACTGTTACTCTTTTACCTTTATATAAACCTGTATATCCTAACATATTTCTTATTTCATTAATACATTTAACATCTTCTAAAAAATTTTCAGCAATATACTTAGCTCTTAAAGGGTCTCCTGGCATTAATACTACTTCAGCTATATCTTCTTTTTTAGCATTAATATGTAAAGGTTCTAATTGAGCCATAATATCATCTCCTTAAATTATTATTACATTTGCTTTAGTAAAATCTTTTTTAGCTTCTCTTACAAAATTACTACTACCAATTATAGTAACTTCTTCATTTAAATAATCATTATAATTTTTACGCATATCAATATTGATATTAACATTGATATTTAGTTTTTCATATATTTTATTAACCATACTTACAAAATAATAATTGGTACTAACATTATTATCATTAATATATAATATATAAATACCTTTTTCAAATGCTAAATCATGAATAATTTTTAAAGTAGTATAAACATCTCCATTAGTTATAATAACTTTAGTTTTTATTTCATGGTTTAAATAATCTTCATTAATTGAAAATTCTAAATATTCAATTAAATCATTACTATTTATGCCAATACCAGAAGGATTATCAGCATAAACAACTTTATCAAATGCTTCTCTATCATAATTTATAACTTGTAATAATTGATTATAAATTTCGTTCATTTTCTTCTTCTGCCTCACTTTGCCATTTATTTATTAAACCATTAATAAATTTAATTGCATCTTCTATACTATATCTTGTTTCAGCATTTATTTCTTGGAATACTGCTTGTTGCCAAGAATTTAAATTATCATGAAAGATTCTTTTCATTCCTGAATTATCCATTAAACGCATATATTCAATTAAACTTGTTTTTGATAGTTTACTCATTTCAATAAAATTATCAATATTCATAACATAAGTAGCATTTTCTTTTGCTGGTTTTAAATCTTTAGTTTGCCAAAACTTTTCTAATATAACTACTCCATTTTGATAAACGAAAGCGTAATAACCTAAAAAGGAATTTTTACCCTCAATTGGTGTACCAATAAAATTAGAATTCATCATAATATCTATCCGCATATTAGTTTCTTTTATTAAACCTTCATCAACATCTAATATTTCAATACCATTATCTTCTGTTACTTTTTCTTTTTTATTCTTTATAATGCCTTCGCCCTTAGGTAAAAATGTCCAATTAACTTGCGTTTCATTTGTATATAACATTTGTAATTTAGACATTAAATCAATATCTTTATATTTATCTGGGTCATTTACTACTTCAGGTAACTTTATTAATTTAATTTCACTATGTCTTGCAATTAAACTTTCTAATTCTTTTAAATATTCAAAACGATTATAATTATGGACTTTTCTTTTATTTGCTAAAACAAAATCTTTTAATACTGGATTATATTTTTTATTGTCTTTACTAATCATATGTAAAGCTTCTTTATAATACATTAAATAGCCATAATTATTACTTAAACCACCATATTTATCTTCATTTACTAAATTGGTTTCATATATTATTTTAGCAAATAATAAGTAAAATACATCTTTATCAAAACAATCTGCTAATTTATGATAATCAATTTCTCTATCAAAAAAGTCACTTAAGACAATTAGGCCTTTTAATAAATCATTAAATATTCTATCTAAGTTATTTAAAAATTCTCTAAAACTTAAATCTTCTCCTTGAATACTTTTTTGAATTTCATAATCTTTTAAAGCATCATCATAATATATAGAATTTATTTCATTATTCTTTAAATCTTTTATCTTAGCAAGTTTATCTTTTACTTCATTACTATATGCTAATTTAACTGCATCATCACTAATTGTAATATTATTATATAAATCAATTAAATGATTTTTTTGTTCTTCAACAGTTTTATTTGTTAAGTCAATATTTTGATTAAAATAACTTAATAAGCTTTTAAAAAACATACTTTTAGAAAATTTTAAACATCTACCTTGACTTCTATCATTTTTAGGAGTAGATAAAAAACACATATTAAACTTTAAAATATTACTTGCGGAAGTTCCAAACATTTGCTTAATTGGTTGAACATATATTTCTTTAAAAAATTCATCAAATAAATTTTTCTTATCTTCACTAATTAAAGCATTTTTATGTAAATTAGTCATGCCAAAAAGCCAGTCACCATCATAAGATGGGATTGGGTCAAAAATAATATCAGAACTACCATAATTTTTAAAGATTTCTTCTATATTCATTATTTCACTCTCTAATTAAGTATAGCATGATTTTCTCTATTTTAAAACTTATTTTCTTTATTTTACTTTTAATTTACATTAATTTTACAATGTCATTAAATGTAAAATTACTTGACTTAATAACTTAAGTATTATTAAAATAATTTTAAGGAGTAGAAATTATGAAGTATTTTAAAATTAAAGATAATTATTTAGTTAAATATAATATCATTATTGAAGAAGATAAATTAATTAAAATAAAAGAAGAATTAATAGAAAAATGTAGTATTAAAAGTAATATTAATTATATTACCGATAATCCTCCTTTTATAAAAAATTTATTAGATTATCAAGAAAAATGTTTAGATGAGAATAAATATGAAATTAGTTATACTCAAATTTTTAATGATACCCTAGTATATGTTATTGATGGTTTACTTAAAGGAATGGTTGAAAATTTAGATTATTTATTTCATCCAGTAAAAAAAGATACTTCAAGAAAACAAATGATTATTGATAGTATTAATGATATTAATAATTATATTTCAAGTTTAAATGATAATACTAAAGTTTTATTACACTACAATAATAGATTAAGAGAATTAAAAAATGAATTAAGTTTAATTGAAGAAAGAAATCAAAAACATAATTTAGCTTTACTATATATTCCTGAAATATTAACTTATATTCATTTTGAAGAAATAAAAAAATATCCATTACTAGATATTAAAAATTATGTTGAATTTTTAGAAATAGATAATTTCGATATTAAAACATTAAATAGAAAAAAAGAAAAGTAATTTTTTTCTTTTTTATTTGAATATATTTCATTTCTAACTAAAAATTTAATATTTTTTCGTTAAAAAGGGAATAGATATTATAAATTTTTTTGATTCTTAATAATTGATTTTCTTATATTTTAATTTAGATTTTGAATAGTTCTTTCTTCTTTTATTGTTAAAACACAAAAAGATTCTAAATGTTCAGTATTCACAAACATATCCAATATTTTAAATTCTTTTATTTGATAATATTCATTTAATAATTTTAAATCTCTCATTAAGGTACTTTCATCACACGAAATATAAATTATTTTATTAATTTTAGTTTCTATTATTTTATTAATGACCTTTTTATCTACCCCACTTCTTGGTGGGTCTAAAATAATAGTATCATACTTATTAGTAATTTTATCTATTATTTTTTTAGTATCATCACAAATAAATTTAACATTATTAATATTATTTAATTTAGCATTTTCATTAGCATTTAAAATAGCATTTTTGATTATTTCAACTCCTAAAACAGAATCACTATTTTGACTTGCAACTAGACTAAGAGTACCAACACCACAATATAAATCAATAATATTATGACTATTTAAAGTATGTTCATTAATAAGTAAAAATAACTTCGAACATATATAAGAATTTACTTGAAAAAAAGCATCATAACTAACTTTAAATTGATAATCATTAATTTTATCAATAAAATAATCTTTTCCATATATTAATTTGTTATTATAAATTATACCTATTACTTTAGTATTATTTATAAATTCATCTATATTATTTAATATATCATTACTATCAATAATAATTAACATTTCATCTAAATAATTAATTCTAATAGTTATATTACCATTTTTAATATTTAATAATTTTATTTTACTAATAATATTATTAATATTCTCATTTACTAAAAAACATTTATTAACTACAATTAAATTATGACTACGATATTCGTAAAAACCAATTTCACCATTCACTATTTTTAAACTAATTTTATTTCGATAATAATATTCTTTATCTGATTTAATTATTTCTTTTACTGAATAATTGATATGATTCTTATTAAGTAAATTATTTATTTTATCTAATTTATAATCTAAACTATCATTTAAACTAATATTTAAAAAATCACAACCACCGCATTTATTAAAATAAGGACAAATAGCATTTATTCTTTTTAAAGATGGTTTTATTACTCTATTTATTTTACCTTCTAAATAATTCTTTTTATTATTAATAATATCTACTAAAACAATATCTCCAACTACAGTTTTAGGAACAAATATTACTTTATTATCTATATAACCAATACCTCTACCTAAATCATCATATTTTACTATTTCTACTTCCATAACATTCCTTTATTTAATAGTTAAAATTCTTTTTAACCCTTTATCATATTCTAATTTTGTATTTATTAAATTTTCAAATATTAAATTACAATTACAATCATTTAAATATTCTCCATTATTTAACTTAATATTTGCATTTAAATTTTCATAAAATAAATATATAAATTGTTTCATTAATGTAATATTACCATTAGTAATATTAATTAATCTATTTATATTATTCTGTGATAAAACTAATCTAATTCTTGTCTTTAAATTATTTTTATCAATTAAATTATAATATAAACTATATTTATCTAATATATCTTCAATAATTTTATCATTATAATTATACTCTATTGTAATAATTTGAGTTTCTTTTAAAATATTATTAGATAGATTATGATTATTATTAATCGCATATAAAACTTTAAATTTATTTTTAAGTTTATTATATATATAATTTTGATAATTAACATTATTAACAATTAAATCAAAATCATCTAAAACTAATAGATAATTATTATTTATGTTACAGTGATTTAAATTTTTATTTAGTTCTTCTAATAATTCAACATAATCAATATTTATAATTTTGGGAATAATTAACATAAAAGCTTTTTCTTTTTTGGCTATATACTCTATATTAATTATATTTAATAAATTATTAATTCTTCGATAATAAAATAAGAATTCCATTTTAAAGTCATTATTTAAATTAATATAATATAGTATTATTTTTTTGATTATTAATAAGATATGATAAATATTTTGGATATTTTTATTAATAAAATATTTTTTTTCATCAAAATTAATTGTAATATTAATAACATTTGGTAATTTACTTATTTCATTAATTATTGTTGTTTTACCAGAGCCATTATTTCCTTGTAAAAAGATTACATCTTTAGATGTATTTTGAATTTGTTCAATAATATTGGTAATTACATCTTCTACTAATAAATCTTTTTCCATTAGAAATTCCTTTCATTTAAAATAGATTATATTACATTTATTTTAATAAAGCAAATAATATTGGTGAAATAAAATAAAGTAAAATATTAATAATTAAAACAAATATAATTATATATAAACTATTTTTAAAGTTTTTGATTATTTTTTCTTGAATATTTAAATCTTTTTTATAAATTATAAAACCAATTGATAATCTACTAATAGTATTTATTTTATAAATAAATATTATCATTAAAATTAAAGTTAATAATTTATTAATTAAAAGATATAATATAATAAATATTATTCCTTTAATTGGAAATAAGGATATAAATGTAATAGTTAAAAATCCTAAAGAAAAACTTTCATAATATAAATAAAATATACTTAATGGAATACCGATAATAAGAAAAGATGATATTAATAAAAGGGACATAATTATTAAATCTTTTAAAATAGCATTATAATGGATAACATCAAGACTTTTAATGGTATCATAAATATTTGTTTTAAGAGATTTTGATACAAAGAAAAAATAAAATAAACCACAAATAAAACCAATTAAGATTAATAAAGCTACAATAGTTATAAATAATTTGTGTTTTTTTATTCTTTGCATAATATTCTCCTGTATTCCAGTGAATATTATGCAAAATGTCTTTTAAAAATTCCAAATATATGATATATTTTTATTGTAATGGAGGATTTATATGAATAAAAAAACACGTAGAATCGTAGCGTGGGTTATGCTTTTTCTAATGATTGCTAGTGTTATTGTTGGAGTTATTGCTTATTTTATTTAAAAGATATCAAATAATCCTAGTAAATTAGAAAATTTATCAATAAAGGTAAATACAATTACCATTGATGAAATCAAAAATGGACCATATGGAAGTTCATTTTTTTTAATTAAATAAATAGTTGCAACAGCATAAGGAAGAGCTAAAAATGCCGAAAATATTAATGCAATTAAACTCATTCTAATGCCAATATCAGGATATCCTAAAGTAAGACCAATTAAGAAGCATAATTTAATATCTCCTCCCCCTAAAGATTCCCGATGATACATTTTATCTCCTAAAAGTTTAATTAAAAACATAAAGAAAAACAAAATAATTCCACAAAAAATACTATATAATGTCCCATTAAATCCAACTTCAAAATATCTAATAATTATAATTAAAATACTACCAATAACTAAAGGACTATCTAAAATAATCATATACTTAAAATCACTAACAAAAATAATTAATGTAACTGAAACAATTACTAAAAATATTCCTAATTTTAAAGTTAATCCAAAATATAAATAACCAATTAAAAATATACTAGCAGTAACTATTTCCATAATTAAATGCTCAATACTTATTCTTTTACCACAATTATTACACTTACCTTTTTGTATTACATAAGAAAAAATTGGTATTAATTCATACCATTTTAATTCCTTATGACAATATTCACAACGACTTCGGTCATTTATGACATTTTCACCTTTAGGAAGTCTTGTACCAATAACTAGATAAAATGAACCAAAAATAGCTCCGATAATGAATAATAATATTGCCATAAAACTCCTTACATTACTTGTTCATACATTCCAAACATTGGGATAACTACTGAAATTATAATACCACCAACAACAACTGCTAAGAATGCAATTAATACGGGTTCAATAAAAGCTTTTAAATTGTTAACGATATTACGATGTAATCCTTGATAATAATTACTAACTTTTTCCATCATATTATCAAGTTCACCAGTTGATTCACCAGTAACTATCATAAAGTATGCGACATCAGGAACAGCCCAATGGTCTTTAAATGCTTCTGATATTTTTTCGCCTTTAACGATGTTATTAATTGTTTTATATAATATCGATTTATAAATTTCATTATTAGTTATTTTACTTAAAATATCAATACTATCAGTAATAAATACGTTATTTCTAAGTAAAGATGAGAAAGTCTTAGTAAAGATTGCTAACTCATTATAAATAATAATATTTTTAACTACCGGTAGATGCATTAATACAATTTGAACAGTTCTTCTAAATGGTTTAACATTTTTATAAGCAAATATGAAAATGATTATAAATAATGCTACACCAGCCACTATAAATAATATATTATGTTGAAGAAAATGACTAAAATTAATAACAAATGCTGTAATACCTGTAACTTTTACACTATTTTGTTCATAAATTTGAACGAATTGAGGAATAATATAAACTAAAATAAATGTTACAACGCCAATAGCAAATACACTAACGATTGCTGGATATGTCATGGCACTAGTCATTTGTTTATGAGTTTCAAATACTTCAGTATAATAATTAGACATATCTTCTAGAGTTTCTACTAAAGTACCACTTGCTTCAGCTGCTTTAATCATATTAATTAAGAATGCTGGGAACATATTGCCTTGTTTCTCTAACGCTGCTGAAAAAGAAGAACCTAAAACTAATTCATAAGAAATAGCTTGTAAAGCTTTAGCTTTACTTTTCTTTTTCATTTGTCTTTCTAGTATTTTAACGGCATCATGTAAAGTAATTCCCGCTTTTAAATAAGTAGATAATTGTTCTAGCAAGAAAATTAACTCTTTATTAGAAAGTTTATTTGAGCCAAAACCTGATTCTTTATACAAGAAATTTATCATATTACTTGTTTCAATACTATATACAGTATATCCTTCATTAATTAAGAATGCATTTATATCTAGTTTAGACATACCACTCATTGTTCCAGTAATAATCTTACCATTTTCATCTCTAACTTTATATTTATAAACATTAACTTCTTTACTTCTAGTTGCACCAGTTGTTTGTAAATCTTTAGCTAATTCATTATATTCTTGTTCTAGTTTAGCTAAAGTTTTTGCACTATAATTGTATTTCTTAACGGTATTAGCATTTTTATTTCCTGCTTGTGCTCCTTCAACTTTAGATGCTTTACTAAATTTCCAAGTTATCGTATTATAAAGCCATACAAATAAATCAAATGTAACTGCTTTTACACCTTTAAAAGCATATTCAAATATATAAAATATAACTAAAATAATATTTTTGAAAAAATTTGTAATAGGTGAACCTTTTTTTGTTTCTTCAATCATAGTTAACTCCTCTATTCTAGAAATATTATAGCAAAACTTAAAAATAAAGTAAATATTAATTCTTTTATTTGGACAATAAAAAAATCTTTTGCATAAAATATACTAGGTGACAATTATGTTTGGACCAAGATTAACACCAGGTTTATCAATATCTAAAGTTATTGGTGGTATATCTAAAACTTTAGGAGTTGTAAATCAAATTATTCCCATTTATAAAGAAGCTAAACCGATGATTAATAATGCTAGAAATGCTTTAAATATTATTAAAGAATTTAGTAATACTACTACAAATAGAGTTATGACTAAAAAGGAAGAAAATTTAAAACAAGTAAAAGAACAAATTACTAATATTAGTAATAAATTAAATAATTCTAGTCAAAATAAAGGTCCTACTTTTTTTCAGTAAGACCTTTTAATATATAATTTTCGTATTTTAATTTTATTTTTTTCTTAAAGGGAACTTTAGCTATTATTTCATTATTTTTATGAATTAAATATTGATAATATTCTTGATTATGACTAATACCATATTTTATTTCTTTATTAGTTAATCTTTGCTTACCTTTTTCATATAACATTATTGAATAATAATGCTTATTATCAAGTATTACTTTTTCTGCTTTTAAAACATACCCTAATTTATTAACTTCTTTTCGTAATTTAGCAAGTTCATTATTACTAGCTAATATTATTTTATTTGGTGTTCTATTACTTTTTAAAATATTTAAAATAGTATTAGTACCCATTCCAGCAATTACGGCAGTATTAAAATCTTCTTTTATATTATTAAAACCATCACTTACATAACTATTAATTTGTAATTTTCTTGTAAGAAAATTACTAATAGCCATATCCAAAGCACTTTGTTTGATATCACTGGCTATTACTTTTTGACATAAATTATTTTCTTTTAAATAAATACATAAGTAACCATGGTCACACCCAATATCAACAACTATATCATCTTTTGAAACAAAACTAGCTATTGTCTTTATTCTTTCACTTATCATTGATTATCTAAGAAATCCCTTAATTTTTTAGCACGAGAAGGATGACGTAATTTTCTTAAAGCTTTAGCTTCAATTTGTCTAATTCTCTCTCTTGTTACATTAAATCTTTTACCAACATCTTCAAGAGTATGACAAATACCATCCATAAGGCCAAATCTTAATTCCAGAACTTCTTGCTCTCTTGGTTGTAAAGTTTGTAATACTTCTTTTATTTCTTCTTTTAAGATTTCATTTTCGGTATACTCTTCAGGCGATAAACTAGCTTCATCTTTAAGGAAATCACCTAAATGAGAATCATCTTCTTCCCCAATTGGTGTTTCTAAAGATACTGGTTCTTGACTTATTTTAATAACTTCTCTTACTTTATCTATAGAAATCCCCATTTTCTTTGCAATTTCTTCTTCACTAGGTTCTCTATTAAGTTCAAGAGTTAATTGTCTTTGAATTCTAACCATTTTATTAATAGTTTCAACCATATGAACTGGTACTCTTATAGTTCGAGCTTGGTCTGCTAAAGCTCTTGTAATAGCTTGTCTTATCCACCATGTCGCATATGTTGAAAATTTATAACCTTTATCATAATCAAATTTTTCAACAGCTTTCATAAGACCTAAATTACCTTCTTGAATTAAGTCTAAAAATAAAAGCCCTCTTCCTACATATCTTTTAGCAATACTAACAACTAATCTTAAATTACTTTCGGAAAGAATTCTTTTAGCTTCTTCATCACCATCAGCAATACGCATTGAAATATTCATTTCTTCTTCACTTGATAAAAGACTAATTCTTCCAATTTCTTTTAAATACATTCTAACGGGGTCATTAATATTAACATCTTTGGTTATTTCAGCATCATCAAGTAAAATTGGTTCTTCTTCTATTTTACTAGGATTAAAACCACCATCTTCAGCACTAGCTTCTTCATCTTCATTAATAACAGTTATTCCTGCATCAACTAAAGAATTATATAAATCATCTAATGAATCAGCATCAAGTTCTAATCCCTTTAAACTTTCCGCTAACTCTTCAAAAGTAATATACCCTTGTTCTTCGCCTTTTTTAATTAATTCTTCTTTTCTTTCTTCAAATGTTTTAATTTCATGTTCAATTTTTACCATAATTACACTTCCTCTATTTCTATTATTTTCTTTTTCATTGCTATTTGTTTTTCAATATTCTCTAGTTGTTCATTTATATCATTCCCATTATATATTTTTTCTTTTATTATTTTTAAATTTTCTTTTTTTAATAGCTCATCTAAAGCTTTAATATAATCTAAAAATATTTCTTCATTTAATTCTTCAATATTAACACTTCCACATATATTATTGGCAAACTCTTTTAAATTATCATAATTTTCAATATAAGTTAAGAAATCTGCTAAATTTATTTTATTATTCTTTTCAATATAATATTCGATTTCTGTAACTAAATCTCTTTCAATTTGATTATTTAAATAACCTATTTTAGAATTAAATATTTTTAAATATTTACTATCACACATCATATAATATAATATTAAATTAACACACTTTTGATATTTAGTACTTTTTACTTTAGGTACTACTTTTATTGGTATTTTAACTTCTTCTTTAAATGTAACTTCTTTCTTTAAAGTATCATAATCTATATTATATTCATTACTTAATTTCTTTAAAGTAATTTCTTTAGTTAAATTATCTTCTTTATCTAACATTTTAATAACTGATTTAATATAATTTACTAATTCTTCCGTATTATTTAAATTTTTATTTTCTTTTAAATATTTTAATTTATAATCGAAATAATTAATACTATTAATAATGGTATCTTTAAATTTATCTACTCCATATTTGATAATATATTCATCTGGGTCTTTAGCACCTTCTAATCTTACTACTTTAACTACAATATTAGCTTTTTCTAGTTCACTGCCAACATTTATGGTTGCAAGTGCTCCCGCATTATCATTATCAAGCATTAATATAACTGGTACTCTTAATTTTTTTAAAATATCAATTTGTTCTTTAGTAATACTTGTCCCCATTAACGCTAAAACATTATAAATACCACTGGAATATACTCTAATAGCATCCATATTACCTTCAACTAAAATAACACTTTTTTCATTACGTATATGATTTTTAGCATTATAGTAATTAAATATAATATTACCTTTTTTATATATCTTAGTTTCTTTAGTATTTATATATTTAGCACTATCTTCACCATTAAATATTCGTCCTGTATAACCAACAACTTGACCTTCTAAATTCATTATCGGTATCATTATTCGATTAACAAATTTATCATAACCACTTATTCCATCTTTGGTAATAAGTCCTAATTCATCTAAAATATTAATATCATATTTTTTCTTAGTTAAGACATCATATAAATAAGTATTATTATTAATAGCTAAACCTATTTTAAAATCTTTAATTATTTTATCAGTTATTCCTCTACCCTCTAAATATTCTTTAGCTTTTATCCCTTCTTTACTATTTAAATTATTTTGTAATATCTTGGTTGTATAATCCATAATTTCATATTCTAATTTATATTTGGTATTCGTATTTTTAACATTACCAATATCTAAGGGAATTCCTACTTTATCAGCAACTACTTTAACTGCTTCAATAAAACTAATATTTAAATAGTCTTTAACAAACGTGAAAACATTACCACCTTTATTACAAACAAAGCAATTAAATATTTGCCTATCTTTAGAAACCGACATACTTGGATTATGGTCATCATGAAAAGGACATACTCCAAAGTAGTTTCTTCCTTGCATTTTAAGTGGTATATAATCCGAAATTATACTAACAATATCAGCCGAATTTCTTATCTCATTTATTTTATCTTCACTAATTGTTTGCATTTTTCCCCTCTACTTATATATATAGTCACTACCATGCTGATTTCCTTTTTTTTATTTAAAATTTTTAAAAAAAATAATAAATTTGACATTTTTTGACATTATTTTTTTAATTTTATCCCCCAAAATTCCCATTACTAGAAACTATTAGTTTAGTATAGCAAAAATTTATAAAAAGTCAATGAAAAAAGCACTTAAAAACGGATTTAAGCGCTAGTTACTTTTTTCTTCTTTATCTTTATATTCATACTTAAAGATATAATTAAAATACTTAAATATATTACCCATATATTATTAAAAATAATATATAAAATAAAAGTTAATATTCCAATACATATACCATATATTTTTTGATTTCTTTCTTTATATGGAGTAAACTTAGGCAATGTTGCAATAAAAATACTACTAAATATTAATTCTGAATTAATAATAATATCTTCTTTAGTTATTAAATAATATATAAATGCTAATATAATATAAGTAATATTTATAGTTAGAGGAATATCTTTTTTATAATATAAAGTATTAACTAAATATATATAACTAATTAGTGAAAATAAAATGCTAGTAGATGATATACCACCAATACTTCTACCCATTAATATATCAAAAATTGAAAAACTATAAGTAAATTTATCTTCTAATAAATTATTAAAAGAATAATTATTAGTTATTAAACCATTAATTAAATAAATAATTAAAAATATTAAACAAACTTGATTACATTTAAAATATTTTTCAATTAATTTAGATAGTATATAACTTATTATTAAAACAATAGTATAAATTAATATATTTGTTTTATATGGTATAATCATACTAATTAATATTAAATATACTAAATCATAATTAATTATTATTTTTTTATATTTTATTAAATCATATATAATTTTAATAACTATACTTATTAAAGTTATATATATATTCTTAAATATTAATCCCTCATTTATTAAATCTTTATTATATATTAATATACCATTTTTATATATACCATATAATATAAATGGTATTAATAAAATAATTGTTTCCCATACAATATTTTTATAACTCTTTTTATTCATTATTTTCCTCCATTTATTACATCTTTTAAATTAATATTTGAAGGACATATATAATTACATAATCCACAATCTAAACAATTTTTATCTTGTTTATGTTCCTCTAAACATTTAATTACATCAATATTAACGGGACATACTTTAACACATACTCCACAATTAATACATTCTCTTAATTCTTTAACTTCTCTTTTTTTAAAGACAATACTCTTTACTTCATCAGTTACAATATAATCAGTTAAATCATCTACTTTTATTCCTTTAACAATACCATTTATATAGATATCATAATTTTTATTGTTAATAACTACTAATTTATCAACAATTTCTTTTATAGATGTACCTATTCTAGTTTTAACAACCATTGATTTTTCTATAACATCACCACTTATGGTCATAAAAACTTCATTAACAAATCGTTCTTTTAAGATATTATATAAATTATATATATCATTACTAGTTAAAACTAAAGATTCATCTTCTTTAATATTTAATTCTTTACATAATACTTTATCATAACTAACACTATAATAATCTCTTATTAATTTCATATTAATATTATGATATGTACCAATTATCGATTTAACATTTTTAATGGCTCTAAAAAAAGTATCTTTAACAGCAATAATCGCATTATCTATTGCTAATATTTTTAATAACTTACTAATAGTATCACATATTTTTGATGAATAACTAGCTAAAATTAGTAATTCATTAAATGTATATGGATCTTCATCAATAGAGGTAACTACTAATCTTTTAATATTTTTATGATTAATTTTAGCTATTATATTATCTAAATGATATTCTTTTAATATAGTTAATAAATCTTCTTTATTAATAATTTTTTTCCTTTTTTCTTTTTTTACTGCTTCTTCTTTAAAATCATTAGTTATTACTAAAGCAGGATATATTTTTTTATTAATTTTAATTTTTTTACTACCAGTTATTTTACCTGATATAGATGAAATATAATTACCAAAATATGTATTTTTATAAACATAACTATTCAATTTAAAATTTTCTTTTTTAACTATCGGTATAAAAATAGTTTTAGAATCTAAATATAAATTAATATTCATATCAAGATTAATATTTTTAGCTTCAGGTATTTTTATAAAAGTATTCATATTTCACCAGCTTTACTTACTTAATTATATAATAAATTTGTCATAAAAAAAAGACTTTGTATTGCGAAGTAAATTTTTATATTGTATAATATTATATAGTAAGATAGAAAAAGGGAATAACGGTGATACAAAGTGTTTAGGGAATTTGACTACGATAATAAACCGATTGTTGATATTGTTAATGAAATGATTATAGACGCTGTTAAACATGGTGGATCTGATATTCACTTTGATCCAACAGAAAACGAGCTTAATGTAAGAGTTAGAATTGATGGTTCTTTACTTGATTATGCTAAAGTACCTGCAACTATAAAAAAGAATTTAGCAACCAGAATTAAAATTATTTCAGGAATGAATATAACTGAAACAAGACTTCCACAAGATGGTGCAATTAAAGGGTTAATTGAAGATATGGACGTTGATTTACGTGTATCTTGTTTACCTATTGTTGATGGCGAAAAAATCGTTATTCGTATTCTTGATTATAGTATGAGTTTAAATGGTCTTGAAACGATTGGACTTACTAAAGATAATTATGAAAAAATTAATAATTTAATAAAAAAACCAAATGGTATTATATTAGTAACTGGTGCTACTGGATCTGGTAAATCAACAACTGTTTATTCTATGCTTCAAGTTTTAAATACAACCGATAGAAATATTATTACTGTTGAAGACCCAGTTGAAATGAAAATTGCTGGTGTTAACCAAGTACAAGTTATGAGTGAAATCGGTTTAACTTTCGGTAGTGCTTTAAGAAGTATTTTAAGACAAGACCCCGATATTATCATGATAGGTGAAATTCGTGATGATGAAACAGCACGTATTGCTGTAAGAGCCGCTATTACAGGACACTTAGTATTATCTACTATCCACACTAATAATTCCCTTAATACAATTGAAAGATTACTTGATATGGACGTTGAAAGATACTTACTAGGAAGTGGTCTTGAAGGAATTATTTCCCAAAGATTAGTAAAAAGATTATGTCCTAAATGTAGAAGTGCTAGACCTACTAATGATTATGAAAAGAATTTATTTAAAACTTGTTTAAATATGGATGTTAATCAAATATATACTCCAGTTGGTTGTCCAGAATGTATTAATGGTTATAAAGGAAGAATTGCTATTCATGAAGTATTAGAAGTTAATCAAGATATAAGAGATGCTATTATTAGTAATGTTCGTAAAGATGCTTTAAGAAAATTAGTTTATACTAAAGATACAAGTTCTTTATTAAAAGATGGTTTAATTAAAGTTATGGAAGGTTTTACTTCAATGGATGAATTATTAAGAGTTATTGATGTAAACGATGACTTTGGTAATGAAGATACTGAAATTAAAGATGCAATTATTGGAAAAAGCACTAATAAAAAACCAGTTAATCCTTTCCAAAATATGGAAACATTATAAAAGACTTCACAACGAAGTCTTTTATAATGTATTAATTTATCTTTCCCCTTCTTCTAACATTTTTGTAATAAATAAACCATAACCAGTTAAAGGATTATCAACAATTACATGAGTAACAACTCCAACTATTTTATTGTCTTGCATTATTGGTGAACCACTCATTCCTTGAACTACTCCTCCAGTTTTATCAATTAATTCTTCATCTATTATTTCAAAAGTAATATTCTTAATATCACTGGTTTCATTAATACTTTTTATTCTTATTTTATACTCTCCTACTTCTTCATTATTTAATACTGTATATATTGAAGCTTCTCCTATTTTAATATCTTTACTACTTCCTACTTTAACTAATTCCATATCATTTAACATATTTTTAAATTCACCAAATATACCATGATTAGTATTTTTTAATATACTTCCATATATATTATTAAAATAATATTTAGCATTCTTACTACCAGCTTTACCTACCATTGATTTATCAATTGATGTAATACTATTTCTAAATATACTACCATCTTTAATTTCCACTATATTTTTAGTATTACTTTCAATTATTTCATGTCCTAAGGCTCCATATATATTAGTACCTGGATCTATATAAGTAAGAGTTCCTATTCCTGTAATACTATCTTTAACATATAATCCAGTCTTATATATACCATCTTCTTTAATTAATTTTAACTTTGTATTATTAGTTTTGTTATTTCTTTCATAAGTTATTGATACTTCTCCTTTACTTGTATATTTTTCTATTTCATTAGTAAGTTCTTTTAAACTATAAACATTAGTATTATTTACTTGTTTAATATAATCTCCTACTTTTAAATCTGATTTATTTAATTTACCATCAATTTGATAAAAACCAACAACTAATACTCCATCAATATTAATCTCAATACCTAAAGTATTACCACCACGATAAATATAATCAGAATATGCAAATACATTTAAAGGCATTAATAACATTAGTAACATAATAATATATTTTTTCATATTCATCACCATCAATATTATTATGTTACTAATTACATTATTTATTTATCCAATATTTGCTAAGTATATCTTAATAATTTTTTTAATAAATTTTATTATAGAGGTAATATATGGTAATTAAAAATCTATTATATGGGATTATTATTGGTATTGGTTTTATTGTTCCAGGTGTATCTGGAGGTGTTATTGCAACTATATTAGGTATTTATGATGAAATAATAAATAAATTATTAAATTTTAAACATAATATTAAATATCTCATGCCATTATTTATAGGTATATTTATAAGTATATTATTATTTAGTAATATTATCTTATATTTAATGAATAATAAATTAATATTTATCTCTTATGTATTTATTGGATTAATTTTAGGTTGTATTCCTTTTTTATTAAAAGAAATAAAAATTAAAACTAAAAAAAATATCTCTATATTACCATTTATTACTACTTTACTTATAGGAATTATTTTATATTTTATAGAAAATAATTCCTATAATACTGTTAATATTAATTTCTTTATTATGGTAATTGCTGGTATTTTTTATGCAATTGGTAAAATAGTACCAGGTATAAGTGGGAGTGCTCTTCTTATGTTACTTGGTGTTTATAAATACTTTTTAGAAATAATTGCTAATCCTTTAAATATATCATTAAAAACCTTTTTATTATTAATACCATTTATTTTATCATTTATTATAAGTAGTATAATTATACTTAAATTAATAAATTATTTATTAACTAATCATTTTAGAATTACTTACAGCGCAATTATTGGTTTTGTTTTAACATCAATTTTATTTATATCTCCTAATTATATTAATATAACTTGTATATTTATATTATTATTATCATTTATTATATCTTATTATTTAAGCTGTAAATAATAATTATTGATTTATGTAAAATGATTGCAATAGCATAATTTTTTTATATAATAATTTTAAGGAAGTGTGAATTTATGTTGTTGCTTTCATCTTACTTGAAAGCCTCCATCGGTAAAACCCCTTTAGAAAAATAGTTTCGGCATCTCCAGTTCAACACTTCAAGATACTATTAAATACTAAAAGATACCTTTTGTAAAGAGGTATCTTTTGTCATATTTTGTCGAATTAATTTAATATTAAAAGAAAAAAATAACCGAAGTTATTTTTTCTTTATGGAACATTAAAGTAATCTAAGTAATTTTTTCCAAGTTTTATTACCTTTAGTAATTACACCATCAACCATACAATTATGGTCTTTTTGAAATTGCTTTACAGCTTTAGTAAATTTAGGTCCTGCTACACCATCAACATTTCCAACACTTGGATAACCGATTTCTTTTAAATATTCTTGAATATATTTAACTGCTTTATGCCGTCTATTGGTAGTACTTGAGATAGTTATCGTTTTACTTAAAGTTTCTTTACCTGGATAACCATCAACTTTAGCATTAAATACTCTTTGAATATTTCTTACAAACTTATGGAAATAATCATTCTCAAAATTAGTATAACCTAGGAGGTATGGAAGTGGATCTACTGCTACTCGTTTATCATTTAAAATAGCAAAGTGTAAATGAGCCCCAAAACTATTACCAGTATTACCCATACTACCTACGATATCACCTTTATTAATATTATCTCCTACTTTAACTTTAAAACTATCTTTCTTTAAATGTTGATATCTAGAAATATAATTATTTTGATGTTGTATTTCAACATAATATCCCATTAATTCATGACATTTAGCTTTAATTACTTTTCCATTATCAATAGCAATAATATCGTCTAAACTACTATTTTTACCTACCATATCTATACCATTATGATTTTTACGATTAGTATTTCTTGTTTTATAATCACTTGTTACATAATGTTCTTTATGTAATAAAACATTATTTTTAACATCTATTCTTTTTCGCATTAAAAATCCCCTTCACTCATAAGATATGCGAAATATCTTTAAATGAAAGGGCTTATACCTAAGCTAATTTAAATATAACATAAGTTAAGAATATTAATAATAAAGTATAAACTATACCACCATTAATATGTTCACTCTTACTACTTTTATATTTTATTCCTACTAACATAGTAGCTAAATACCCTCCAATTAAACCACCAATATGAGCTGCATTATCAATACCACTAATAGTAAAACCTAAAATTAAATTAATTATAATTATAGGTATTATTTGATTAGTTAAAGCATTAGATAAATAAATACGATAATGATATCCAAAATATAATAATGAACCCATTAAACCAAAGATAGCACCACTTGCACCAAGTGACATCGAATCTTTTAAGAATACGGCACTAAACATACTTCCCATTAAAGCACTAAGAATATATATAATGGAAAATTTAGTTTTACCAATAACAGTTTCTAATTGACTACCAATAACCCATAAAGAATACATATTAACCACTAAATGAACTAAACCACCATGTAAAAAGGCACTAGTAAGTAAACGATAAAATTCAAAGTTTAAAAATCCTTGTTTACTATTAGCAAACATATATATATATTCTGGTTTAATAATTGTTACAAAATAACATAAGACACATAAGATAATTAATATTTTAGTAATTATTATTTTCTTTGGTCTAAATACTTCTTCATATTTATCATTTTCTTCTGCTGTCTTTTTATTAATATCTTCCGTAGCACTTAATACTTTCATAATATTATTAGTTCTTTGTAAATGTTCGGTTTTAATTTTTGGAAATAATTCGCCAAGTAATTTATTCTTTTTTAAATCATTTATATTACTTACATTAACTGTATTAATTACTTTATTATCTTCTAATTTAACATTATCATTCATATCTAAACAAATATTTAATACTTTCATTTTAAATGATAAAGTCTTTCTTTTAATTTGTCTTATAACAAAACCCATTTTAAACATATCCATATTAAATTGTTCTTCATTATGAATATATTTAGAATTAATACGAATTATTTTATAGGGTGCATCTAAATTTTCTAACCAAATTTCATTTTGAGCACCTTTAACATTAATTGGTGAATAATCTTCTTCAGTAACAAAATAATGTACTAAACTCATTATTAATTCATCTTTATTATTAAAAATACTATTATCCATTATTACTCCTTTTCATATTATTTTACCCTTTTTCATAATATTAGTAAAGGGTGAAATTATGTATTTATTTTTTCTTATTTATATTGCAATAATATTATATATTATCTATCCAATTTGTAAAATAGTTTGGTATGATTTACTTGATAGAGATTTAACATTTTTATTATGTACTAATTATCTCTTATTATTTTTATTATCTATTATCTTTGATTATCAAACTAATTTATTATTTAGTATTTTAACTAGTTTAACATTAGTTATATTTTCATTTTTATTAGTAAGAAAGATTAAATCAACACTAGGTTGTTATCAACTTTTAAGTATTCCTTATTTTTGTTTTTGCGTTTATCTATTTAGTAATATTTTAGTATTAATTTAATTTATCAATAAAGTCTTGAAAATATTTAGGTAAATCACTTTCAAATTGTAAATTTTCTTTAGTTATAGGATGAGTAAATCTTATAACTTTTGAATGTAAGAATTGTCCAAATTCAGTAGCATTTTTATTTTGATATACTGGGTCATTATATACTGGATAACCAATATATGCCATATGTACTCTTATTTGATGAGTTCTACCTGTTTCTAATACTAAACTTACTAAAGTATAATTTTGATATCTTTTAATTACTTTTAAATTAGTTTTAGCAATTTTACCATCACTTCTTACTTCCATTTTATTAAAGTTGGTTTTACTTCTTCCTATTGGAGCATCAATATATGCTGTACTTGATGGAAATCTCCCTACTAAAAGAGCATAATATTCACGATATACTCTTTTATTTTTAAAATCTTCTTTTAATATTTCATGAGCTTTATTACTTTTACATACTAACATTAAACCAGATGTATCTTTATCTAAACGATGAACTATTCCAACTCTTTCTTCTCCCTCTAAGTCACTTAATTCATCAGTATGATACAAAAGCCCACTTACAAGAGTATTATTATGATTACCATTACCAGGATGTACAACTAACCCACTTGGTTTATCAATAACCATAATATCATCATCTTCATAAACAATGTTTAAATCCATTTTAACAGGACTAATTTCATCTTCAATTATATAATTGGGATTTATTTCTATTTTATCATCTATTTTTACTTTATAACTAGGTTTAACTTGTTTATCATTTACTTTTATATAATTATCTTTTAACATTTTTGTGATTAATTCCCGACTATAGTCGGTATTCATAGCTAAATATTTATCGATTCTTATATCATTTTCTTTAACTATTATTTCCATCAATATCTTCCTTTTTAAATATGGCAATTACAAGTAATAACATACCTAGTATAATACATATATCTGCTAAATTAAATACTGGATAATCATAACCAAAAATAATAAAATCTAAAAAATCAATAACATAACCATTAAATAAACGATTAATAAGATTACCAATAATACCACCATAAACTAAACTAAAAGCAAATGTATTTCTTAAATTATCTTTAAAATTCTTTTGATATATTATTAAAAATATTAAAAAGACAATACTAATAATTATTAAAACAAATCTACTATTAGCTAAGATATTCCAACTAGCACCAGTATTATATACTTTAGTTATATTAAAGAAATTATTAATTATTTTAAAACTTTCGCCAGCAATAAAAAATTTATCAACTAACGATTTAGTTAATATATCTAAAAATATCCATAATATAGTTAAACAAATTAATTTCTTTTTCATATTAATCCCAACTAAATTATACCATATTATCAATTAATTAACAAATTATAAAAGATGTTATTCTTATAAATCAACAAGAATAACATCTTCCCCTATCTTTTTTATTTTTTCAAAACTAAAAGAAGATTCTCCTCCCCTAGTCATCTTTTTTAACATTTTTCTTTCTTCTGATACAAAATAAATAATTTTTCCCGTTGTATCAATTTTAGCATCAATAATTCTTCCTAAATTATTACCATCTTTAACATTAATAATATCTTTAGTTTGTAAATCACTTAAAAGCATATAATCCACCTTACTAAAGTATATGTTTTATTTATATTAATTTTCGCACATTTTCAATCGCATTTTTCTCAATTCTTGATACTTGAGCTTGACTTATTCCCATTGCATCAGCAATCTCCATTTGGGTTTTTCCAACAATAAATCTCGATATCAATATTTCTTTTTCTCTATCTTTGATTTTTTGTAAAGCTTTCCTTAGGGAAATTAACATATCTCTATCAGTATTTATATCTTTGGTATCAGCAATTTGGTCAGCAAGATATATAGTATCTCCCCCATCATTATATATAGGTTCAAATATACTCATCGGGTCTTTTAAACTATCCATTGCATAAGTTATTTCATATTCATCTATTCCTAAATAAAGAGCAATTTCTTCATTAGTTGGATTAGTACCATGAATACTTAAGTATTCATCTTGAAATTTAATAATTTTATATGCTAAGTCTTTAACGCTTCGACTAACTCTAATGGAAGTGTTATCTCTAATATATCTTTTAACTTCCCCAATGATAAGGGGCACGGCATATGTTGATAGTCTTAAACCTAATGTAACATCAAAATTATCAATAGCTTTAATTAAACCTATTACCCCAACTTGAAATAAATCATCCATATTATATTTAGTATTATTAAATCTTTTTAATATTGATAAAACTAATTTTAAATTACCATTAATAAGTAACTCTTTTGCACTTTCATCACCATTTCTTAATCTTTCAAATAATTCAGTTGTTTCTTTATTTGTTAACACTACTAAATTATTTGTATTTATACCAGTTATATCTACTTTATATTTTGCCATAAAAATCCCTTTCATATCTTATTGTGAGATAAAAGATATTTTTTTATACAAAATATTTTAAACAACTTATTTTCATTCCATTCAATACTTCTAATTTCTCTATTCATTACATCATCATTTAATAACATGTAAAAAAGTTTTGCAAGTACATTTGCAAAACTTTTGATTTTTTGACTTTTTGCAAACGCAAAATATTATATTTTCATAATACTTTGTAATTTTTTTACTACTTTTTTTTCAATTCTTGAAATATAAGATTGACTTATACCTAACATTTCAGCTACTTCTTTTTGGGTATATTCTTCGGTATTATTAAGACCATATCTAAGAGTCATTATTTCTTTTTCTCTTTTATCTAAAATATCTATTTCTTTTTTTAAAGTTTCTTTATCCATTACATTTTCAAATTCTTTAGGAACAACATCATTATCAGTACCTAAAATATCTTCCAATTTAAGTTCATTACCTTCAGCATCAAAATTTAATGTTTCTTCTAAACTAACTTCAATCTTTTTTCGTTTATTTTTTCTTAAAAACATTAATATTTCATTGGCAATACATCTTGATGCATAAGTAGCAAGTTTAATATTTTTATCTATTTTATAAGTATTTATTCCTTTAATTAAACCAATGGAACCAATAGATACTAAATCTTCAATATCAAATCCAGTATTTTCATATTTTTTTGCTAAAAACACTACTAATCTTAAATTATGTTCAATTAAGATATTTCTAGCTTCGATATCGCCACTTTTAGCTTTTATTAAATATTCTAATTCTTTATCTTTAGGAAGTGGTGGTGGTAATTTATCAGTTGCTCCCACAAAGAAACAATCATTGTACTTATTTTTTAAAAACGCAATTATTTTTTGAAATAAATTTATTTTTATCCCTCCCATAAATTATAATTTAATAAGCAATTTACATTATCAAATCCTTGAAATTCATTAGATACTCCCAGTAAATAATTAGTATATATTTTATTATCAACAATAATATTTTTAATACTTATACAAGGAAGTAAGCTATGATTATTAATAGTATTAATAGGTACATACATTGGACTTCTTATATTATATATGCCCTTTAATGTTTTTTTATTAACTAAAATTATATATTTATTAGTTATTGGATCTTTTAATTTATTACCAGTATCTAAAAATCCATTTAATTCTAAAGTTTTATTATTTTTAAAAGTAATTATTACTTTTTTATAATAATTAACTATTTTCTTTAAACTCTTTTGTTCTTTAATATAAATAAATAATATAACTGGTGCAATAGACAAACTAATGGGATAAGCTAAATTATTAAATTCTATTTTTAAAAAATAAAGAAAACCAGCTAAAATAACTGATGACATATATAAATATAAAACATTATTGATAAAGTATTTAATATTTTTATAAGAAAAAGCAATTAATAACATAATTAAACCTAGTATAATATTAATAATTAATAATAGATATTTGTTAATTTTTAACATTATACTTAGTGTTGTTAATGATCCAAAAATACTAGCAATTAATATTCTTTTAAATTTAATATTTCTTTTTAATGTGATATTAACAGTTAATAATAATAACATATCATAAATAAAATTTAATATTAATAATAAATCAATATATATTATCATTTTATTCACCACATTAATTATATAAAAATAATACGACAAAATTTGTCGTATTATAGAATTAAATTAAGGTTTTAATGCTGTTATTGGTAAAATATATATTCCCGTTTCTTTATCTTTAATAATCGCATTTATATTACTTACAATTATAGCCATAAATTTTGGCTTAACAAGCATATTATCATAAAATTTTAATAAATCTTGTTTTGCTTTAAGAACACTATTAACTCCTAGTTTTATTTCAATAGCTCCATAATCACCACCTGGAAATTCTAAAATAGCATCTACCTCTAATCCAGAAACATTATCTCTAAAATGATACAAATGGCCATTTAAATACTCTATATATATTCTTAAATCTCTTTCTACTAAAGATTCAAACAAAAAACCAAATGTATTCATATCTTTAAGCAATTTTTCTTCAGTTAAATTAAGACAAGCACAAGCTAAAGAAGGGTCAGTAAAATGTCTTTTGGGAGCTTTTCCTAATCTTTCTTTAGAGCGATAATTCTCACTATAAGCTTCTTGATTTTCTATTAAATATAATCTATCCAGCACATCTAAATAATCATTTAAAGTTATTCTACTTTGAATAATTTCTTCAGTATCTTGAAAATCAGTAATATCTTTAAGTATAGTTTCTTTACTAACTATTGATGATTCATTTCTAGCTAAAGACTTTAATAACATTAACATTTTTGTACGGTCTCTTTTTTTGCCATCATTAATATCTTTATCTAATATTGCTTCTATATAACTTTTAGGTATTAAATCAATTAATTTTGTTTGTAAATTAGATGGCCAGCCACCTCTTATAATAAGTTTAGCAATATCTCTTATATTAGTTTCTTTTAATTTTTTATTTTTTTGAGTGCCATTAAACATATCAGTTAATGAAGCATCACCAGTAGAATCTTTAGATTCATATAAACTCATTGGATACATTTTTAATTTGCCAATGCGACCAGCACCAGAGTGAAATATTTTATCTTTTTCTATTTCTTTTAATTCAGTAGAACATGTTAAAATATATTTACCCTTTATTTCGTTTTCATCACATTTTCTTCGAATTTTATCCCATACTTGAGGCATAAGAGTCCATTCATCAATTAATGATGGATATTCATCATTTAAAATTAGCTCTAAATCAAATAAGGCCATTGTTTTAGTTGAATCATCATCTAAGTAAAAAATACTATTAGCATGTTTAACGGATGACCAAGTTTTACCACACCATTTTGGACCTACTACAGAAATAGCTCCAAAAGTTTGTAAATAATCTTCCATCTTTGAATCAATAAGTCTTGGTAAATAATTATCTTTATTTTCCATAAAATCCCCCTCATTTCTAATTTAAGAATAACACATTAATTTTAAAAAAGCAATTTTAATATACATTTTTTAAGACTTTTGATATACATTTTTTAAGACTTTTGATATACATTTTTTAAGACTTTTGATATACATTTTTTAAGACTTTTGATATACATTTTTTAAAAAAGTTCTATATTTTTCAATATAGAACTAAAATAAATCATTATTATTTCTAAAGAATGGTGGTATTTCTAAATCATCATCAGTTGGTATAGTTCTTCTCTTTGGAAGTTCATCTTGTGGATATAATTCTTCAGTATTATTATCTTCATCAAATCCTGTAGCAATAACCGTAACTATTACTTCATCAGTTAAATTTTCATTTTTAATTGCCCCAAAAATAATATTAATATCATTTTTAGAAGCTTCTCTAACTGTTTCAATAGCATCTTCAATTTCAAATAAAGTTAAATTACTTCCACCAGTTACGTTAACTATTGCATTAGTAGCACCATCAATAGTAGCTTCAAGCAAACTATTAGCTACAGCTTGTTTAGCAGCTTCAACTGCTCTATTTTCACCAGCATTACATCCAATACCAATAATAGCGGTTCCTGATTTTTCCATAACTGCTTTAACATCCGCAAAGTCTAGGTTAACTACTCCAGTTACAGCAATTAAATCAGATATAGATTGAACACCTCTATGTAAAACATTGTCAACTTCTTTAAATGCTGCATCAAAACCTGTTGTTTTATCAATAATATCTCTTAATTTATCATTTGGAATTACAATTAAAGTATCAACATGTTTCTTTAATTCTTCAATACCCATTAAAGCATTTTCAGTTCTTTTCTTACCTTCAAATCTAAACGGCTTAGTAACTATTCCTACAGTTAAAGCACCAAGTTCTTGTGCAATTTCAGCAATGATTGGAGCAGCTCCAGTACCAGTTCCACCACCCATACCACAAGCAACGAAAATCATATCAGCTCCTCTTAAAGCTTCTTCAATTTCGCCTTTACTTTCTAGGGCAGCAGCTCTACCTATTTCAGGATTAGCACCAGCTCCTCTTCCTCCAGTTATACTTTTACCAATTTGTATTTTATTAGTAGCTTTTGAAGCATTTAATACTTGTAAATCAGTATTTACAACATAAAATTCAACACTTTTTACTCCTTCTTCAATCATTCTATTGACTGCATTACAGCCACCGCCACCAACACCGATAACTTTAATCTTTGCTACTTGATCCATTTGTAATTCATTCATATTATCTTCTCCTCTTAATTATCAAAAAAGTATCCGAATAATTTTCCTAAAACTGATTCATCGGAAACACTTGTTTTATTATCACTACCACACAACTCTTCTTGTTCTTCTTTATTAAATATTGAAAAGTCAACATTACGAAGTTTTAATCTACTACCATAGTATTTTATCATTCCTATTGCAGTACCATACTTGTTATTTCTTGCTCCAATTTCTTCAACTTTTTCTAAGTGACAATAATCTCCTAATAATTCACTAGCTAAAATTGAAAAATCTTCACTCTCTGTTACTCCTCCTGTAAGTATTATATAACTAATTTCTTTTTTTGTTAATAGATTTATTTGTTTTTTTGCTAAATTAATTATTTCTGTTATTCTCATCATTACTATTTCTGAGGCATCATATTGATTAATTTTAACATTTTCACCATGCTTATCAGTAAAAGACATTGATTCATTTGGTTGAGCAAGTCTAGTATGAGAAAGAGCTAAATGTTCTTTAACATATTTAGCATCTTTTTCGTTTATCTTATAAACATAAGATAAATCATTACTTATATTTTTTCCTCCAATATCCATTACTTCTAAATTAGTAAGTATTCCTTTATTAAATATTGAAACTGTTGTTATATCCTCTCCAATATTTACTACTGCTCCTAATAATTTATTTAATTCTTTATTATTATGTTCATAATAATCTCCTAAAGGTGATATAACAATATCTACTAGTTCAACATCTATTGCTTTTAAACAAGATGCAATGCCTTCAATATTTTTCTTAGGAACAGTTATAACAATTGATTTCATTTTTAATTTTTCAGCCGTCATGTTAATTGGATTACTAACTACTTCTCCATTAACTTCAAAACTAGTAGGAAGTACTGTTACTAATTCTTTATTTTCTGATATTTTTTTATATATACATTTTTGCATAGCTTTAATAATATCTTGATTACTAATTGTTTTATCTTCTTTAGTTACTGCTACAGTACCAGTACTTAAAAAACATTCAGCATAAGTACAAGGAATAGTAGCTATTACTTTTTTAACAGGTAATCCTAGTATTGCCTCAACTTTAGCAAATACTTCTTTAAAACTTTCAATCGCACTTTCATTATTTATAACATAACCATTTTTTATACCTCTAGAAGGAGTGTCAACACATGCTAAAATATGAACTTTATTTCTTACTAGTTCTCCCACTACTAACTTAATAAGAGATGAACCAATATCTAAACTGGCAATTATTTTACGCACTTTTTATCACTCCTACTATTAATATAATTATATCGAAAAACCATTTATATATCAAGAATAATTTTTGAATCACTAGTTTACTTATATAGAGTTAATCTTAAAAAAAGATTGAAATTTCTTTCAATCTTTATGCATTTGCTAAATCTTCATCATTATCTGCTAAGAATTTTTCTTCTAAAACTTCACTAGCGTCATCATCTAATAATTGTTTTTCAAGTTCAAGTTCAATATCACTATATTGTTTAGCTCCAGTACCTGCTGGAATTAATTTACCAATAATAACATTTTCTTTTAAACCAACTAAATTATCAACTTTACCACGCATTGCAGCATCAGTTAAAACTCTTGTAGTTTCTTGGAATGAAGCAGCAGATAAGAATGAATCAGTTTCAAGTGATGATTTTGTAATACCTAACATGATTGGATTACCTTTAGCAGGAACTCCACCATTTAAGATTACTGGTTTATTACCTTCAGAGAATTCTCTTAAAGATACAGTTAAACCTTCAACAAAATCAGTATCACCAGCATCAATTATTCTTACTTTATTAATCATTCTCTTAACAATTATTTCAATATGTTTATCGTTAATATCAACACCTTGTAATTTATAAACATTTTGAATTTCTTTTAAGATATATTCTTGAGCAGTAAGTGGGTCAGTAACAGCAAGTAATTCTTTTGGAGATATAACACCTTCTGTAAGTTTATCACCAGCTTTAACTTCATCGCCAACTTCTACTCTAACTTTCATATTGTAATTTGTAATATGTTCTTTAACACCTGAAGCATTTTCAATTACAATTGAATGTTTACCATTTTGTTCTTCAACACTTATTACTTTACCTGTAATTTCAGCAATTGTAGCTTTAAATTTAGGAACACGAGCTTCAAATAACTCTTCTACTCTTGGAAGACCTTGAGTAATATCGTCTCCACCAGCTACACCACCTGTATGGAATGTACGCATTGTAAGTTGGGTACCAGGTTCACCAATTGATTGGGCAGCCATAATACCAACTGCTTCACCAGTTTCAACTAAATTACCTGTTGCAAGGTTACGTCCATAACATTTTTGACAAACGCCACCAATTGTTTTACAAGTAAGTACACTTCTAATTTCAACTCTCTTAATGCCAGCTTTTTTAATTTTAGAAACAATATTTTCTGTAATCATTTCGCCAGCTTCAAGAATAGTTTCTTTAGTTTCTGGATTAATAATTTTTTTAGAAGCATATCTTCCTAAGATACGTTCTTCAAGTGATTCAATAACAGAGCCATCTTTATCATTAATTAAATCATAAACAACAACACCTTGCATTGAACCACAATCATGCTCTTTAACAATAATATCTTGGGCAACATCAACAAGTCTTCTTGTTAAATATCCTGAATCGGCAGTACGTAACGCTGTATCAGCTGAACCTTTTCTTGAACCATGGGTTGATAAGAAGAATTCAGAAACTGATAAGCCTTCCATAAAGCATGATGTAATTGGAATTTCTACAGTAGTACCATCTGGTTTAGCCATTAAACCACGCATACCAGCAAGTTGTGTAAAGTTTGAAATTTTACCACGAGCACCACTGTTCATCATCATAAATATTGGATTAGTGAAATTATCTTTTGATATTTCAGCTAAAGCATCTTTAACTTTATCAGTAGCTTCTGTCCAAATTTGAATAACTCCATTATATCTTTCTTGTTCAGTAATAAGACCTTTTTGATATTGCTTATTAATTTTATCTACACGAGATTTTGCTTCTTTAATAATTTCATCTTTAGCATCACTTCTAACAACATCAGCAGCAGAAACTGTAATACCTGCAACTGTAGAATATTTAAATCCTTGGTCTTTTAATTTATCAAGCATAACTGATGTTTCAGTAGTTTTATATCTTTTAAATACTTGAGCAATTATTTGACCTAA
>CANQBF010000005.1 GCA_947588895.1 uncultured Bacilli bacterium
TCTTATTAAAGTTTTTGACTTCATGACCAATCACCTCCATCATAAGTTTTTTCCAAAACCCCCTGTATGGTGTCGGCGACGCACTTAAGTTCCTGTAAATTAATTAAATCATACTTTACATTCTTTGTAAAGTATTTTTTTATAAAAAAGAACTGATAATTAAATCAATTCTTTATTTTAACTTTTCACTTAATATTTCTTTTACTAAAGTTGGATTAGCTTTACCTCTTGTTTCTTTCATAACTTGACCAACAAAATAATCAAAAATATTTGTTCTTCCATTTTTATATAATGTTATTTGTTCTTCATTATTAGAAAGAATGTTTGAAATAATATTGGTAAGTTCATTAGTATCAGATATTTGATTATTATCTTTACTAATAAATTCTTTAGGTTCTTTATTTTCTTCTAAAGATTTATTAAATATTTCTTTAGCTTGTTTAGAAGAAATATTACCTTTTGTAAGTTCATCAATTATTTGTTTTAGATATATTGGTTGTAAATAAAAATCTTTTAATTCAATATTATTTTTATTTAAATAAGCAATAATATTAACAATTAAATAATTAGCACTTATTTTTGCATCTAAACCTAGATTTAAACATTCTTCAAAATAATTAGCGTATTCTTTATTTTTAATAATAATATTTGTATCATATTCTGATAAATGATATTCATTAATATACTTTTGTTTTCTTTCTCTTGGCAACATTGGTATAGTCTTTTTTATTTCATTAATCCATTCATTAGTTATTCTATATTTAGGAATATTTGGTTCAACAAAATATTTATAATCTATAGCATCAACTTTACTACGCATTCTAATTGTTGTACCACTTTCTTCATCAAATCTTCTAGTTTCTTGCTCAACTTCATTATATCGTCCTGCATCTTTTAATTCTGTTTGTCTTTTTATTTCATAATTAATTGCGTCTTTTACATTTTGAAATGAATTAACATTTTTAATTTCTACTTTTGTACCTAATTCTCTATCATCTTCATTCATAATAGATACATTAACATCACATCTTATTTGACCCATTTTAGTATCGGCATCACTTATTCCTAAATATTGATAAAGAAGACGCATATATTCTAGAAAGGCGACGGCCTCTTCAGCATTATCTAAACAAGGTTCAGTAACAAGTTCTAAAAGAGGAACACCAGCTCTATTATAATCTATGAGTGATGCATCAATATAATGGTCTAAACTAGCGCTATCTTCTTCTAAATGAATATCATGAATTAATACTTCTTTAGTATAACCATTCATATCAATTAATATTTTACCATTACGACCAACTGGATCATGCATTTGGGTTATTTGATATCCTTTTGGTAAATCAGGATAATAATAATTTTTTCTATCAAAATACATATATTCAGGAATTTGACAATTTAATACTAGACTAGCCATAATAGCACTTCTTACTGATTCTTTATTAACACTTGGTAAGATTCCGGGAAAGGCCATATCTATTTCTGATATATTAAAGTTAGGAATTTCACTATAACTATTTTTAGCGGGAGAAAATACTTTAGAATTACTTTTTAATTCACAATGCATTTCTAAACCAATAACAGTTTTATATTTATTCATGATTATTCTCCTTTGCTATTTGTCCTTTATAATTCATTGTTTCCTCTAAAGCATAAGCTATATTTAAAACATTTTCATCATCATAACAATTACCAGTTATATTAATTCCAACAGGTAAATCATTAATAAAACCATTTGGTATAGTAATAGATGGAAAACCACCAAAATTACCTATTTGTAAATGTTCTTCTAAAATACTTGTATCACTATTATTAACATGGTCGGTACTACCATCAATAAATGGTGCTGGTCCAGTACCTACTGGTAATATTAAACCATCATATTCTTTAAATAATTCTTTCATTTTATCAACAATTAATCTACGTACTCTTTGGGCATTAACAAAATATTTTTCTTGATTTTCTTTTTGTAAAATGTAAGAACCAATTACAAATCTTCTTTTAATCAGTGGCGAAAATCCTTTAGTACGATGGTCTTTTATCATTTCCATAACATTATTACCATTACCTCTTGGTCCAAAGATAATACCTGTTAAATTTGACATATTACTTGTTGCTTCAGCACAACTTAAACATACATATACGGAAGGAATTGCTTGAAGAAGTGTTTTATCAATACTTACTTCAGTAATACTTACTCCTAAAGATTTTAAATTTTCTAAAGTTTTAAAATAATTAGCTAAATGTTCTTTTAAAGTATCATCCATATTAGGATAATTAGATGAATCAACTATTTCTTTAATATAAAATAATTTTTTACCTTTAACATTACCATTTAAACTGGCATGTAAATGCATATTACTTGAATCAAAACTAGTTAAATCTTTATCATCTTTTCCTTTCATAGCATCAACAACGATGGCTGCATCTTCAACATTTCTGGTTAAAACACCACAATGGTCTAAAGAAGATGCAAAAGGAAATAAACCATATCTTGAAATTAAACCATAAGTTGGTTTATATCCGACTATACCACAATAAGCAGCTGGTTTTCTAATTGAGTCACCAGTATCACTACCAAGAGCATAAGGATAAACTCCACTTGCAACAGCACAAGCACTACCGGCTGAAGAACCACCACACATTCTTTTTTTATTCCAAGGATTTAATACATTACCAGTATGACATGTTGTACCAGTTCCACCCATCCCAAATTCATCTAAGGCTGTTTTATTTACGGGAACAGCACCACACTTTTCTAAGTTTTGAACTGCCGTTGCTGTAAAGAAAGGCACATAATCTTTTAAAGTATTAGATGAACCTGTAGTAAGTATTCCTTTAGTTGAATAATTATCTTTAATACCATAAGGAATACCAGAAAGATAATTATCATTTACTAAAACTCCTTTAGCATCATCTAAAATAGTTACAAAAGCATTATATTTTTCATCTACTTCATGAGATTTTTGTAAAGATTCTTTTACTAAATCATCACTTGTTACTTGTTTACTTATTAATAATTCATGTAATTCTTTAATACTTTTATCCATCATTATTTTGTCACCTCAACTACATTTGGTACTTTAATTTGTCTTCCTTCAGTAGAATCTGAGTTAGATAGAGCATCATCAATATTAATACTTTCTACATATTCATCTTCTCTTAGTTCATATGTAAAATCATCTAATGTATGAGTCATTGGTGTTACTTTTTCAATATCTTTTATTTTAGTTATTAATTCCATGTTTTCATCAATAATTTCAAATTCATTTAAAACTAAATTATTTTCTTCTTCTGTTAAACCAATTAATAATTTATCAGCATAAGAATCTACCATTTCTTTTGTAAATTTACTCATATAGACCTCTTAATATTCACATGTTTTAGGACATCTTGGATAAGGAATAACATCTCTTATATTATCAACACCAGTAAGATATATTAATAATCTTTCAAAGCCCATTCCAAAACCGGAATGAACACATCCACCATAACGACGTAAATTTAAATACCATTCAAGTCCTTCACTACTCATACCTAAATCTTGCATTCTTTTTACAAGTTTATCATAATCTTCTTCTCTTTGGCTGCCACCCATAAGTTCACCTGCTCCTGGTACTTCTAAGTCAACTGCTGCGACTGTTTCATTATCAGGGTTAAGTTTCATATAAAAAGCTTTAATGTCTTTTGGCCAATTTTTAATAAATACTGGGCCATTAAAATATTCAGTAATATATTTTTCATGTTCTTTAGCTATATCTTCACCATATTCTGGCTCAAATTCCCATTTAACATCTGCTTCTTTTAATATTTTGATAACATCTTTATGGTCAATTCTCGTAAACTTACTATTTAGTAATTTATTTAATTTATCGATTAAACCATTCTCAACAAATTTATCACAAAATTCCATTTCATCTTTAGCATTTTCTAAAACATATTTAACAACATATTTTAGCATATTCTCCATGATATCCATATCGCTTTCTAAATCACAGAAAGCAATCTCTGGCTCAATCATCCAAAATTCTGCTGCATGCGTTTTAGTATTAGAATTTTCCGCTCTAAAAGTAGGACCAAAAGTATATGTTTTTTTATAACTCATGGCAAAAGTTTCTGTTTCAAGTTGACCACTTACCGTAAGGTTAGTCATTTTCCCAAAAAAGTCTTTAGAATAATCAACTTCACCTTTTATTTTATCTAAGGGAATTGTGGTAACTTGAAACATTTCACCAGCACCTTCACAATCACTTGCGGTAATTAATGGGGCATGAAAATAAACATAGCCATTTTCTTGAAAATACTTATGAATTGCATAAGCAGCCACACTTCTAATTCTAAAAACAGCTTGGAAAAGATTAGTTCTAGGTCTTAAATAAGCTTGTTCTCTTAAAAATTCACGAGTATGTCTTTTTGGTTGAATTGGATAATCTTCAGGACAATTACCAAGAAGTTCAATACTTGTTGCTTGTATTTCAATATCTTGATTACCTTTAGATTCGATAATTTTACCGGTTACTTTAATTGCACAACCAACAAGTAATTTCTTAATATCATCAAAATTATTTAATTTTTCATCATATACTACTTGTAAATGTTTTTGACAAGTGCCATCAGAAAAATCAATAAACCCAAAAGTTTTTTGGTCACGATGATTTCTGATCCAACCACAAATAGTTACTTCTTTATCTAAATATTTTTCTTTTTCATTAATTATATCTTTTAAATCCATTTTAATTTTCCTTTCTTTATGGGTTAAGACGATTTGGACCACGGAATATGAACATTTCTTCTTTTAATGATGGAAGTTCTAATAATAACATATTAAGTCTATCTACACCAATAGCAAAACCACCATGAGGAGGACAACCATATTTAAAGAATTCCATATAAAATTCGACATCTTTTCCTAGTCCTTTTTCTTTAGCTTGCTTACTTAAAATATCATAACGATGTTCTCTTTGAGCACCAGTTGTAATTTCCGTTCCTTTCCAAATTAAATCATAACCTTGAGGTATATCATTTTCTCTCATATGATAAAACGCTCTTTTAGTTTTAGAAAAGTCTGTTACAAAAATAAATTCATGACCATAGACTTCTTTAGCAAATCTACCAGTTAAATTTTCAGCTTCAGCATTCATATCACCAACATCAAATTCAGGTATTTCATAATTATATCTTTTATGTAATTCTTGATATAAATCTTCTAATTTAATACGAGGAAATGGTTTAGAAGGTATTATAACATCAACATTAAATAATTCTTTTATTTTATCCCCATATAATTTTTTTACATTAGAAAGTCCTGCAATTAAAATATCTTCTTCTAAATCCATAACATCTTCATATGAATCAATATAGGCCATTTCCACATCAAAAGATGTAAATTCTGTTGTATGACGGTTAGTGTTAGAATTTTCTGCTCTAAAAGCTGGAGCTATTTCAAATATTCTTTCAAGTCCACTAGCCATTGCCATTTGTTTATAAAATTGGGGACTTTGAGCAAGATAGGCTAATCTATCAAAATATTTAACTTCAAATACTGAAGAACCTGATTCAGATGCTGCACCAATTAGCTTCGGTGTATGAATTTCCGTAAATTCATTTTGAACTAAATATGAACGCATTCCCTCAACTAAAGCTGCTTGACATAATAACATTAAATTATTTTTTTCACTTCTTAAATCAATCCAACGATAATCCATTCTTGTATCAATATTTGCTGTATTATCTATTGGTAAACTCTCTGCACTACTAAGTATTTCTACATCATTAGGTAAAAATTCTTTTCCACCTTGCTTTACGTACTCACTTTTTACCATTTTACCAGTAAAAGATAAAATACTATTTGCAAGTACACCTTCTAATTTCTTAACTATTGATTCATTATTATTTTTATCAATAGATACTTGAATCATACCACTTCTATCTTTTAAAATAATAAAAACCATATATTTAGTATCTCTAATAGTTGTTGCCCAACCACTTATTTTACATTCTTTATTTTCTTCTAATTTATTTATTAATACTCTTTTCATTATCTCTCCTATAAATTTCCAATAATATATTCGGTTAACTCTCCAATATCTACTTTTTCTTCTTCTTTAGTTTTATTATCTTTAACATTAACTAAACCTTTTTGTAAATCTTCATTATTTAAAATGATTAAATATTTAGCATTTAAACGATCAGCTTCTTTAAATTGAGCTTTTAGTGATTTATTCATATTATTCGTTTCCGTAACTATACCATTTAATCTTAAATTTTGGGTAATATCTAAAGCATGTAATTTTTCTTCTTCAGAAACATACATAACATAACAATCAATTTCTCTATTTACATCTTTATATAAATCAATTTCTTTTAAAGTATCAATTATTCTATCCATACCACAGGCAAATCCAATACCATAACCTTCCCTATCTCCAAGTTCTTTAAATAGTTTATTATATCTTCCGCCACCACCAAGAACATTAGCTTTAGTTTCTTCATTATCTAATGAAACTATTTCAAATACCATATGGTCATAATAATCAAGACCTCTTACAATATTAGGATTAACTTCATAATCAATATCAAGTAAATCTAAATATTTTAAAACATTATCAAATCTTTCCTTACTTTCTTTATTTAAATAATCTATTGTTTTAGGGGCATTTTTTAAAATATCACTATCTTTATCAACTTTACAATCTAAAATACGTAAAGGATTGGTTTTAAATCTTTCTTGGCAATCTTCACATAAATTATTAATATGAGGTTCTAAATATTTAATTAAAGCTTCTCGATAATTATTTCTTGATTCCTCATCACCCAAAGTATTAATATTAACTTGTAAGTTAGAAATATGAAGAGCTTCTAAAATACGATATTGTAAACTAATAACTTCGGCATCAATAATTGCGTCATTTCCTCCAAGTACTTCTACACCAAATTGCGTAAATTCACGTAATCTGCCCTTTTGTGGTCTTTCATAACGATACATTGTACCATTATAATAATACTTTTTAATATCTGGTTCAGCATATAATTTATTTTCAATATAACTACGTACTACTCCGGCTGTTCCCTCTGGTCTTAAAGTAATATTTCTACCACCCTTATCTTGAAAATCATATGTTTCTTTTTTAACAATATCCGAAGATTCTCCAACACTGCGGTGATATAATTCACTGGCCTCAAAAATCGGTGTTCTAATAAACTCATAATTATAAGCACTACACATTGTAGCTACTACTGAATTTACATATTCCCAAAGTAGTGAATCACTTCCGGTTACATCAATTGTTCCTTTTTGTTTTGTTATCATTTTTCCATTTCCTTTCTTTTAAAAAAAAGACCTAGAAACCTAAGGGCGAATATACCGCGGTACCACCTTAATTCTAAGTCTTTATTCTTTATCGCTATCCTGCGTTTCTAATTATGAAAGTGTCTTCCTATATTACTAAATGTTTGACTTTTCCACCATCCGTCTTCGCTCTAAACTTCTTTAATAATAAGTACTTCTCTTTCCATAGAAAATATATTTTAATTTTATTACTTTTTTATACTTTAGTCAATAAAAGAAGTTTATTTTTTTTCTAAACTTCTTTCCATACCTTTATCTTCAATATAATGATTATTATAAAAATCTACTATTGTATTTAATTGTTCTTCTAATACATTGGTAATATTTAAAATAGTTTCTTTTCCAAAATCTGATTTAATAGTTAAAAATAAAGCAAATATTAAATTTTCACTCAATAATCCTTTTAAATCAAAATCAAATTCTTGATACATTGGTAATAATCTTTGAATATAATATAAAGTAATCGGACTAATTTTTTTCTTAGATTTAACATTGTCATTTATTAAATAATCAAATTCTGCATGATTAATTGATGCTAAAAACTTTTTAGTTTCATAAGTTACAGCATTTAAATATTCTTCATTATATTTTGCTTTAAATTCTTCTAAATCATTTTTTAATTCACTATTACTCTTTTCATAATAATATATTTCTTGTAACTCCATCATATAGGCATCAATTAAATTTTTAACAGTAGTTCCCTTATTCCATTCAATTTTAAATCTTTTATAACCTTCATTTATAAATTTACCTAAATTATTAGAATTTATAAAATTCTCAACATGATCTGGTTCATATAAAAATAACATGGTTTCATCAAATGAAGAAATTGCTTTTAATGATACAATAATATCACTTAATTTGACATCAGTATTAATACATACTTCTTCATTTTTTTCAATTATATAATTAATGATATATCCTAATATGTGAGTAACAAATTTTTCATAACGATCTCTTTGAACTACGCTAAAATATTCATCTTTAGTTTCTTGTAAAATTGCTTGTCTTAATTTTTCTTCATGTTCTTTTTTTTCTTTTTCGATTCTTTCTCTTTCTTCTTTGGCCAATCTATTTTCTAAAGCCAAACGTTCTTTTTCTTGTTGAACTAAATATTTTTTATTATTCTCTTCAATCTTTGTATATAAGTTAGTAAAACTCGACATCATAAATTTCCACCTTTTTATACCAAAAAAGTATCCTTTCCCTTCTAAAACTTAAGAGATATATTTAAGTAAAATCTATTACACTTTTCAACCCAAAATCCCCTTTGGTTTTATATTCGACTATGCTAGCACAAATTAAGGCCTTTGTCAACTAAAAATTTTGCATTAATCTCGTTAAAACTTGATCATTTTTTAAAAATGTTAAATTATCAATTAAATTACTTAAATTACTAATATCGTCTTCACTAAGTTCATTATTAAAATTATATTTCCAATAATTAATATATATTTTTAAAAATTCATTAATATTATTATCATTAATATTATTATCTAATAATTCAAAATTGTTAGTATAAATTTTATTTATATAATCAATAATTTCATTTTCGTTAATATTATCCATAAATTTTGATAAAATATTAACTATCATCAATAAATATTGTTTAGATTCTATATTATTACTTGGTTTATTTTTTAAGATATAAAAGAAAAATTCTCTAAAATTTGTTTTATTAATAAAATAACCATTTAATATTTTTTTATTTTCTAAAAATTCAGATGCATAAGTTTTATCTAATATTTTAACAAAATATTCATTTAAGTTATTTTTAATAAAATATTCATCATTAATAATATTAGCTAATATTTTATAATTTAATAAATTTAAATCTTCATAATTTAATAAAAAATTTGCATAATATAGTGCTAAATCTTCATCTTCAACATTAAATATAATTAAAGGATTTTCTAATATATCTTTTAAAATATTAGCTACATATTCACACTTTGCACTTTGTAAAATATCAATCGCTTCTGAAGTATATAAATTCGTTTTTATATTTATATTCTTATTATGTATTAATTCATTAACAATATCTAAATAATTATTATTTTTAATACTTTTTATTATTGATAAACAATTAATATTTGTATTTTCCATTGCAGTATTAAGAGCAATTGCTAAATATTCAACATCAATTTGATTTAAATAATGTAAAGTTTTAACATCCATTTTTAAAAGGAGTTCTAATTTTGGTAATTTAACATGAATTCGATATAATTTTATTTTATTTAATAATCTAATTATATAAAAATATTTCATAAAATTACTCCTTTTTCAATTTTAATTTTTTAACATTTATATTATTTTTATTGATTTCTGATAATAAATCTTCTAATAATATATGAAACATATTATTTGAAGGAATAATATTGTTTGTTTGTAAATAATGATTATTTATAATAAAAGCACTATTAAAATCATTATTTTTTATGGCAGTATACATATTAGTACCATTATATTCAGTCATTTCAATAACTACTTCTTGAGGATTATTTTTTATTGCCTCAATCAGATTAATTATTTTAATTATACATTCGTAACGATACTTTAAATGACGATTTTTCTTAATTTCAGTTAATGATTCTAAAACTAAATTATATTCTTTTTTTAGTATTTGATGTTCAAGTGTTTTTAAAAACTTATGATTATAATCAATTAATTTATATAATAGTATTTTTGAAATAAAATCCCTTGGTAAAATTCCATATTTTCTAGTATAATCATTATATAATTTAAAAGCATAAGAATAATGATCTAAATATGTATAATAACGAACTGAGCGTAACATATTAAGATAATTGGTATTTATTTTTAATTCATCAGCAAATATCATATCTTCAAATTCCATATCATAAGCATAGTTTTTTAATAATGGATAATCTTCAGGAACATTTTTAAGAATACTTAACATGAAAAGATAATAATTACAATCTATTAAATCAACTTCATTAGCAAAGATATATAACATATTTAAATATTTATAAGCATTATCTAAATCATCATAACTTACTGCAATATTAAATAATTGATTTATATAATATTTTTCATAAGGTAAATATTCTAAAGAATTTAAACATGCTTTAATTGCCTTATCTTTATTATTAGTTTTAAAAGCATCAGCTTGAATAAAACGATGAATAATATTAGTATTTAATATATATTTATTATTAACTTTAATTATTTTTTCAAAATCAATTAAATAACTTATTTCACGATAAGAAAAGCCTAGATGCAATAATTTATCTAAATCAATATAATTATCTTTAACATAAGTATTATATAAAAGTAACATTTTATCTTCTGGTAACATATTTATCCCCCTCAATTAGACCCTACTATTATATAATTATTTTTTAATTCATGCAAGAAAAAAGACAATTTTTTATTATCTTACTAATTGTCTACTTTTAATTTTATTTTTATCTTTAACATTTTTTAATATTATATCAACGTCTTTTATATCACTATTTAAAAAATTAGCAATATCTTCATTTGAATAATTTTTCTTATTAATTATTCCTTTATTTAAAAATATAATAAATAATTCTTTTATATTTAATATTGTATTATTATTATTATTTTGATATTTTTTTAACTCTGTACAAGCAAAATTACAATTATTACTTAAATTTAAGCCTTTTAAAATATTAAATTGTAAATAATTATTTATTTGATATTCTATGGTACTAAGCATATTTTTGGGAATACTATTAATATCAAATTTAGATTTGCGATGATTATCTTTAATTAATTCCATTAATTTTTCACGATCATTAAGTAAATCTTGATATTTACTTAAATAATTATCTCTTATTGTTATTACTTTATTAAAACCAGTCATTACATCATTATCCATGTTTAAAAATTTATTTATTTCCCATGCACCATATCGATAGTCGTTTATTTTACCTGTTGCCAGTAATCCAATAATTATATCTCTAAGTGATAATTCATTTTTTAATAAGTAATTTAATATTACTCTTTCACTATAATCAATACTATCTAAAGCAAATAATTTTGTAAAATTCATATTTTCTTTATATTCTTTTGTTTTTTGCCCCATTATTCTTGTATAATTAATATCATTTTGTAAATTCATTTTTCCTCTTTCTTTCATAATATTTTATTTTTACTATCGATTATAATTGTCGTTGGACCATTATTTTCAATATTTACTACCATATCACTGCCAAATATACCAGGATATGTTTTAACTATTTTATTTAATTCATCATTAAATATTTCATATAATTTAATGGCTTCATTACCATTTAAAGCTCTCGTATAACTAGGTCTATTACCATTACTAGTAATGGCATATAAAGTAAATTGACTAATAGATAATATATTACCACCAACATCTAATATACTTTTATTCATTACTTTATTTTCATCATCAAAAATTCTTAAATTAATTATTTTTCTTACGATATAATTTATATCATCTATAGTATCATCATTTGTAAAACAAGAAAAAACAACTAATCCTTCATTTATTTGATTATATATTTTTTCATTAATGATAACATTAGCACTCTTAACTTTTTGAATTACTACTCGCATTATTCGATTACCTTAATATTTTTAAATTTTAATAGTTGATTTTTAAAATGCTCTAATTCATCTTTATCTTTAACTTTTATTGTTAAATTACAAATTAATCCTTCAATACTATCTTTATTTTTTATTTCTGTTATCATTATTTTTTCTTTAGTTGATAGTGAAATTAAATCCATAAGAAAATTATTATTATTAACTAATAAAGTTAAATTAGTTTCATAAGTATTAGTCGTATCCATATTCCATTCTACATCAACTAATCTATCACTATTTTTACTAACATTTTTACAATCTTTTTTATGAATAGTAACCCCAGCACCTTTAGTTATAAAGCCAATTATTTCATCACCTTTAACGGGATTACAACATTTAGCTAAACTATACATAATCTTGGTATTACCATCAATAATAACATCATCTTTTAAAGATTTATCTTTTCTAGGTTTAATTTTTTCAATTAAAATATCATCAACATTTTGTTTATCTTCACTTGTTAAATTAATAATATAACCTGCAGTATAACGAAGTGAACCAATAGATAAATATAATTCATCAATATTATCTAATTTTAAATCTTTTAATACTTTAGCTAAATTAGTATCATTTAAAACTTCACTTTGACTTAATTTTCTTTTTCTTAGTTCTTTTTCTAAAATATTTTTACCTTTAGCAATTAAATTTTCTCTTTCTTTCTTACTAAAATATGATTTTATTTTTGATTTTGCTTGTTCAGTTTTAACAAAATTTAACCAATCAGCATTTGGAGTCGCATTATTATTAGTTATTATCTTAACTATATCATTATTTTCTAAATTATAAGATAATGGCACAATATTATCATTAACTATTGCTCCCACTGTTGTATCACCAACACCACTATGAATACGATAGGCAAAGTCAATTGGGGTCGCTCCTTTAGGTAGTTCAATAACATCTCCCTTAGGAGTGAAAACATATATTAATTCTCCAAGTAAGTTATTATGCATTGCTTGTTCAAAATTAATATCTTCTTCTTCACTATTCGTTTCAATAATATTACGGAACATTTCTAATTTTTGCTCCATTATGGCTTGAACTTTTTTGGTACCTTTTTCTTTATATGACCAATGGGAAGCAATACCTTTTTCAGCAATTTCATCCATTTCATAAGTTCTTACTTGAACCTCATATACTTCGCCATCACTTCCAAAAACAGTGGTATGTAAACTTTGATACATATTTTCTTTTGGATTAGCTATATAATCTTTAAATCTTTTTGGTACCGGACGATATTTAGAATGAATAAGGCCAATAACAGTATAACATTCAGCTTCTGTATTAACAAAAATTCTTAATGCTAAAATATCATATATTTGGTCCCATGTTTTACCATTAGAAAGTTTATTATAAATTGAATAAACACTTTTTACTCGTCCTTTTATTTTATGCTCAATATCATTCTCATTTAATAAATGAGATAAATCTTCTTTCATTTCCTCTAAGTTGTCATTAAGTTCCGCAGTTGTTTTATCTAGTCTTTCGACAATATCATCATATACATCTGGTTTTAATATTTTTAAGCAAATATTTTCTAATTCACTTTTAATTGAATTAATACCAAGGCGATGTGCAATTGGAACTAAAACGGTCATCGTTTCTCTAGCTTTATCTTTTTGTTTTTCTTCTTTTATTGCCCAATTAGTACGCATATTATGTAATCTATCAGCAAGCTTTATATAAAGTACCCGAGGGTCTTCAGCAAGACCAACTAAAACTTTTCTTAAATATATTGCTGAATTTTCGGTTTCATCTACTAATTCTAATTTGTTTATTTTTGAAACACTGTCAACAATCGTTGCTACTTCACTACCAAATTTTTCTTCTAATATTTCTTTTGTTGCTGTTTTACCATTATTTAATACTTCATGTAATAATGCAGCAATTATCGTGGTATCATCAACATTTAAATCAATTAAAATATCGACAACATGTAAAGGATGAGTTATATAATCATCACCACTTAAACGCTTTAATCCTTTGTGTTCTTCACATGCAAAAAGATAAGCTTCTTTGATTTTATCTAATGAATCTTTATAAATATCTTTAATTTTATCATATATTATTTCATAACTTATTTCTTCATCTTTCATTTAAACCACCTTATTAATTATTATTTGATTTTTTTATAAATATTTCTATATCTAGTAATGATACATTTAAAATATCATATACCATTTCATATATTCTTAAATCTTTTTTATTATACCAAATATTTTTAGCACAATAATCCCAAATATTTTTACAGGTAATATTAGTAACTTTAGCTCGTTTAAATTCATCTACTCTTGTTTTTAAAGCCGGTAATATTCTTTTATATAAATCATTAATATTATCAAATTTTTCTAAAGCCTCAGCCATAAATATTAAGTTCCTTTCATAATATTATTATATACTATTTTATTTGTATTTTAAAGGAGAATTATGAAAAATAAGAATATATTTTTTAAATCAACTTTAATTTTAATATGTGGTGGTATAATTACTAAAATTTTAGGATTTATCATTCGGATTATCTATACAAGAATTGTTGGTGAAGAAGTAATTGGTTTATACTCTTTAGTTATGCCTACGTATTCTTTATTAATAACTATTGCCACATTAGCTCTTCCGACTACAATTTCTAAATTAGTTGCTGAAAATAAACATAATAATTTAAAAATAATTAGTACAGGTACTATTCTTATCATGACAATTAATTTTATTGTAGTAACTTTTATGCTTTTAACTGCCCGTTTTATTTCCAATGTTCTACTTCAAGAACCACGTTGTTATTTATTAATTATTGCAATGAGTTTTACTTTTCCCATTATTAGTATTTCTAGTATTATTAAAGGTTATTTCTATGGTAAACAAAACATGGTACCGAATGTTGTTTCCAATATTTTTGAACAATTAATTAGAGGTTTACTTATCTATCTTTTTGTTCCTAAAATAATGGCCGTTAGTGATATTTTAGCAGCTTGTTCACTCTTTTTATTTTCATTTATTGAAGAATTAGTTTCCATATTTATTAATTTATTATTTTTACCTAAACATATTAAAGTCCATAAAGGTTCTTTAAAACCAGATAAAATGACTTTAAAAAGTATCTTAGATATTTCTCTTCCCACTGTTTCATCAAGAATTATTGGTAATATTGGTTATTTTTTTGAACCAATAATATTACAAAATATTTTATTATATGCAGGTTGTTCAACCAATTATATATTAACGGAATATGGAGCTTATAATGCTTATACAATTACTATTTTAACTGTTCCATCATTTTTTATAACTGCTATTTCATCATCATTAATTCCGGAAGTAAGTAAATATTATTTGCAAAAAAATTATTACCTATTAAAAAAACGATTAAAAGAAGCTTTAAAATTTGCTTTTTTAATCGGTATTCCTTACTCAATTCTTTTAATATTCTTTGGTAAAAATATTTTACATTTTATTTATCAAACTAAAATGGGTTTAAATTATATATTAATATTAGCCCCAATATTTCCTTTATTTTATATTGAAAATATCTTAATGAGTTTTATGCAAGGAATTAACAAAGCTAAAATAACAATGCGAATCACTATTGTCGGAGTAATCATTAAAAATTTAGCTTTAATTATTTTTGGTTTACTTCATACTGGAATGTATGCTTTAGTTATATCGGAAATTATTAATATTTTCTTTGTTGTATTTTTAAATTTATATTATACTCAAAAATTTTTTAAGACATTATAAATACCATAATTTTTCATTATTCTTATATACAGTATCAATAAAACCACAACCTAAACATTCTTCACCTAAATATAAGACACAAGCTTGTCCGGGAGTTACTGATTTAGCTCTATCATATTTAACCATAATTTCATTATTTTCTAAATATTCTAGTGTTACTGGTACATCTTCTCCTCGATAACGAAATTTAGCTGTACAAAATGTTGGATGGGTACTACTGATAAAATTAACATCACTAATTTTACATGCATCACTATATAAGTATTCTTCATCCCCAATAGTAACATATAATATATTATTTTTAACATCTTTACCACATACAAAATGTCTTTTCGTATGACCGGATAAACCAACATTTTTTCTTTGACCTATTGTATAATTCATGAGTCCAGTATGTTCACCAATTACTTTCTTAGTTTTAACATCTATTATTGGACCTTTATTTTCTTTTAAGAAATTATGAATAAATTTTTGAAAATTTCTTTCGCCAATAAAACAGATACCTGTCGAATCTTTTTTATCAAATACAGGAATATTAGCATTTTTAGCTATTTCTCTTACTTCTGGTTTAGTTAAATTACCTATAGGAAATAATACATCTTTAAATTCTTCATATGAAACATCAGCTAAAAAATATGTTTGGTCTTTATTTAAATCTTTAGCTCTTAGTAATCTTCCTTTTTCAATTCTAGCATAATGTCCTGTGGCAATAAATTTAGCTCCTAATTTTTTAGCTTCTTTTTTAAATAAATCAAATTTAATATATTTATTACATAACATATCTGGATTTGGTGTTCTTCCTTTTTCAAGTTCACTTAAAAAATATTTAAATACATAATCCCAATATTCTTTAATAAAATCAACACGATATAGAGGAATACCTAAATGTTCACATACTTCTTTAGCGTCATTATAATCTCTTTCTTGAGGACATATAATATCATCATTTTCAAAATCTTCGCCATTTATGGTACTATCCCAATTTCGCATAAATAAACCAATAACATTATATCCATCTTGTTTTAATAAATAAGCCGCAACTGCAGAATCTACTCCCCCACTCATACCAATTACAACTGTTTCTTTCATACAACCACCAAACCTTTTAAACACTACTATTATACCATGTATTATTTCTTTTTTTAACTAATTTTTAATTACTAAAAAATCTAGTACATTTAATACTAGATTTATATTTTATTAATTAGTAATCATAAATGGGTCACCCTTACTACCTGCAGTATTTGATATTTGGATATCAGATTTTAGATAGAAAACTGGGCGCGCACCATAGCTGTAGCCCAGGCTGCGGTCGTACACATACCCGTCCGAATCCACAGTCCACTCATAGACAAGAGTATAATATACGCCGTATCTACTTATTAGCCATTCATTTGATATTCTTCCGGTATTATAGCCATCTTTGAGTAAGTGTATCCATGCATTTTTACCTTTACTATAGTTTCCTGGTTTTCCGTCTGGGTATGCGTAATAATAATCGTGTATGTATTGTAATCCTATTTTGGCTTCTACATTATTTGCAAATTCATTCTCTATTTTATATATATCATCTCCATTATAATTACCATTATCTTCCGTATCTCCGTATTTCCATGTGTGGGTATTTATTTTTTCTAACCATGTATTATCTTTTAAATAATCATAATAAATACTATTTAGGAATATGTTTGATGTTCCTAAATCACCTATTGAAGTTCCTGTACAATTTTTATTATTTATATTGCATAATCCATTTAATCTATTGTATATTCTTGAGTTTTCCCATGTACAATTTTCTCCGTTGGTTCCACATTCACTTTTTCTATATTTGGCGTTCCAGTAAAAGTTCACAGTACTTCCTTCTTTTACTCCTGTTTCTTTTATTAAGGCTAATTGTCCGTCTGGTGTTACTCCCATTATTCGGTACATATATTTATCTATTCCATCTCCATAATTATCTCCACCTTTAGTACATTCTTCTTTATTTGTTGTTCCAAAGCATATCCAATTATTTACTTCATCTGTTCCTTGGTAACGGTACATTCCTCCTACTAAGTCTTTTGTTAATTGATTACTTTTATCTTGTTCTCTTAATTGAGTTATTATTGCAGGAACCATCTCATCCCCAACTTCAATATGACAACTTGGTTTATCTTCTAATGTTATATTTATATCTAATTCATTCCCTGCTATGTCTGATTGATCTGCATCTCTATTTTCCATTACTACATCTGCTGTTATCATTGTATCATTGTCTTTATTTGTTGCAAATTTTACTGGATATGTTTGTATTCCATTTTTTACATCACTTATATCTAATGTTATACTTTCTTTACTATCTATTTTTGCATTACTTGCTGTTAATATTAATTTTACATCTCCCTTTTGTAACACTTTATACATTGTATTACTTACTTCTATCTTTAATGTTCCTTCACATATATATCTTTCTTCTGTTGTTGTTCCTTTTACTGTTCCTCTTACTATTTCATGATTTTGGGCTTCTTTTTTAAATAAACTTCCTCTATCTTCTGCTACATCTGGTGTTACGGCATAATATTTATTTCCTATATATCCTTTGGCCATATCGGTTGGGGTTATTTTCATTTTTAAACTAGTTACTTTACTACTAAATGTTACTGCCCCTAAAGGTTTATTTGTTACATCATATCTTGCTGTACTTGTATCATTTGTACTTGATACAACATAGTAAGCATATGTTGTTCCTACTACTAATAGTATTAACACTACTAATATTGGCATTATTTTTATTACCATATGTTTCTTTTCTTCCATATATTTCAACTACTTTCTATCTATAAGATAATTTTATATTACCCCCCCCGAAAGTCAAGAAAAAACTGATGATTTTACACCAGTTATAGTTTTAACATAAATGATAAATATATTTTATTAATATAATATCTATATTTATTAGTCCACTTTTTATTTCATAATCAATATTACTTAAATATTTTATTTCATCTTTTATTTCCCATATTTTATAATTTCTTAAATTATTACGTACTTTCTCATATTGCCATGGAGCTAATTTTAAATTACTTAATATTTCATTTTGATTAATATGTTTATTTTCATATAATAATGTACTTAACATTAATTTAAATTCTCGATATAAAAGACTTATAATAACATTTGGTTCAATCCCCATTGTTTTAGCTTCATCTAAATATTGTAGAGATAAATCTAAATCTCTAGCTATAATACTATCTACTAATTTAAAATTATTTTCTTCATAAGTTTTACTTGTAAGTTTCATAACATCAAAATATTCAATATTACCTTTTTTATTATAATACATAAATATTTTATTAATTTCATTAATAGCGATATCAAAATTACCTAAAGAATTATTAATAATATACCATAAACTATTATCATCTATTTTATATCCCTTTTGATTAACTATTTTTTGTAATTCATTTTTCATATACGTTCTTTTTAATTTTGGATATATAAAAGTATTATCTTTTAAGATATTGCATACTTTCTTTTTAGAATCAATAGAATCCGTAATAAAAATTAAAGTTACACATGGATTAGGATTATTTAAATACTCAATTAATTTATCTGTATCTTCTTTATTTTTATTTGTTTCTTTTTTCTTGGCACTAAAAAAAGTAGCATTTTTAACAATAAGACATTTTTCATCATTAAACATTGAAAAATAACTAGCTTCTTCTAATACTTCATCTAACGTGTTAAATTCTAAATTAAAAGTTATAATATTTGTAATATTATTTGTTAATTCTTTTAATTTTTCTTTAATAAAATAATTTGTTTCACTAACTAATAAATATGTTTTCATATAAATATTATCTCAAATGTAATTATGAAATACAAGAAAAATTAAAACTTTTTTCTAATTAACATTTGATTTTCTTTTTTTATTCTAGTATTAATAATATTTGCAAAATTTTCAGGAAATTTATGATAATTATTAATATATTCTCTTTCTTCTAAAGTAATATATTTATCTATAAATAAACTTTGTTTACTTGGTCCTTCATAATTATAATCAATTATATCATCAGGTATACTTGCATATTCTTCTTTACTTTCATTTTGTAAGTTATGAGCAGCTAAAATGATGGATATAGCACATAATATAATTATTATTCTTTCCCAATATTCATTATCATTAATACGCATTTTTATTCCTCTTTTCATTTTTATAATATCATAATTTTATTAATATTTAAAGAAAAAAAGAACCCTAGGATTCTTTAAATCTATATAAACATTATATAATGTATTATATTATATGTAATTTATTCTTTTATTGTTATTTATAATATTTATGGATTATAAGTATTAATACTTAATCTTTTATTTATTTTAAATCTAATTGTCCCATCTTTGTCTGTTCTATAAATTTTAGAATTTGATAAATTATCTAATACTTCTTGATTGGGATGACCATATAAATTATTTCTACCGACAGAAATAACTGCATACTTAGGGTTAATACTATTAATAAAATTCTCACTACTACTAGTGTTACTTCCATGATGTCCGACTTTTAAAACATCAATATTATTTAAATTATAATTTTCTAAAACATATTCTTCTTCATCATACTGAGCATCTCCCATAAACAAAAAATTATAATTATGAATATTTAAATAAGTTATAATACTACTATTATTTTCATCATCACTATAATATTCATTTATATTATAATAATTAAAGTATTTACTATCATAAGTATTAACAACATTACCCTTTTTTAATATTTCTTTTTCTAAAGTAGTATAATTACCATTATTTAAAATTATATTTTTAACTTTATAATTATCTATTATATATGATGCTTCTTTACAATGGTCGCTATCTCCATGCGAAATAATTATTAAATCAATAGATTTTATACCTAAACTTTTTAAAAATAATATTGTATTATTAGAAATATGATAATCACTATTTACAAGTCCTCCTGTATCAATCATTATTACTTCCCTTTGATGAGGACTAATTAAAATACTACTATCCCCTTGATTAACATCTAAATAATAAATATAGTAATTTTTATCTAATTTTGGTAATAAAATATTTAAATAAATAATTAAAATAATGAATACTAATATTGTTTTTCTTTGCAATTTATAAAATATAAATAATATTATGTAATATGTAATTATTATTACATTAGACATTTTTGGAATAATGATATTTAATCTAATGGTATAAATTATTTTGCTTAAATATTCTAATATATTAATGAGAATATTTAAAATAAAAGATAAGGGAGATAATATAAATGTTAATATTGCTATAGGAAAGATTACTAATGATATTAAAGGAACATATAAAATATTTAAAAATATACTTAATAAATTAATTTCATAATTATTATTAATGGTTATAGGTAAACTTACAATAAATGCAAGCAAGCTAATTTTAAATATTTTACTAAAATAATTACCCGTAATTTTAGAAGAATATAACAATATAGTTAAAGTAATTATAAAAGAATAAATAAAGCCAATATTATATAACATAAAGGGATTAAATAATAATATAATAATGGCCGTTAAAAATAATATTTTTAAATTAGATAATTCTAAATTATATTTACTATTTAATAAGTTTAAGATATAGAAAATAACTGCTCGTAAAACTGAAGCACTAAAACCAACTAAAAATGTAAAATAAATGAGAAAACTACTTATTATAATATTTTTAAATTTATACTTGTGAAATAATTTATTTAATACATAAATTATTAACCCAATATGCATTCCTGATATAGCAAATAAATGCCATATACCATTAGTTTTATATATATTATATAAACTATCATCTAAATAAGTTTTATCTCCTAAAATAAATAAATTAAGATAAGTTTGAGTTTTTTTATCATATTTATTAATTCTATTAATAATATTATTTTTTATTTTATAAAAGATATTTTCATCTTCTAATACTTCAATACTAGATACATTATAAACTATGTATATTTTATGATTATATAAATATTTCTTATAATTAAAAGTATTGGGAATAGTATTATTATATAAATTACCTTTTTTACCATAAACTTTAACTTTCTTACCTAGTAAATTACGATATTCTTTTTTCCCATTTAAATAATAATTACATTTAACTTTTTCACTACTATTTAAAATAAAAGATATTTTATCATTCGTTATAGTAACATCAGTTATTATACCTTCTAAAGAAGAAAAATCTTTTATTTTAGTATCATAATGAATAAATATAGTTGTTATATAAATATAGAATATTAAAAATATAAATAAAAGAAAATAACAATATTTAGACTGTAATATAATCTTTAATTTTTCCATATATTGCATCTCCAATGCCACTTACTTTTTTAATATCCTCAATACTTTTGAAAAGACCATTTTTATTTCGATAATCAATAATCTTTTGAGCTTTAGATTCACCAATTCCATTTAGTTTCATAAGTTCACTTTTTGTGGCTAAATTTATATTAACTTTTTTATTTAAATTATTATCAACTACTTCTTCTTTATTTTGACTATCACTAGATGGAGTATTACTTAAATTACTATTGTTACCATTATCATTATTATTTTCACTAACACTAGGGGTCTTATTAGTATTTTCGTTCTTTTCTTCTTCGGGAACAATTTCACTTTTTAATTCATCAGTACAAATAGTAATATCATAAGTTGGACATACACATTTTGTTTCTACTTTTTTAACAACTTCTTTTTTATCTTTTTGAACTTCATCTTTAGTATAAATAAATACTACTAATTCTTTAGAAACTTTTTTACTTAAATTAATATTATCGGTAAAAGCATCATTTGTAAATCCATCAGCCATAGTAATAACATCATTGATAATATTATCACTATTAACTTTATAAACTCCGGGATTATTAACGGCACCTTTTATTTCCACATAAAATTCATCAAGTGTTTTATTATTATCTTCAATATGATTAGTTTCTTTTGCAATTAAGTTTGGAGTTGGACAAGTACAATCATAACTAAAATATAGATAACCAAAGATAACACAAGTGAAAATTAAAATAATATTAAAAATAAAACTAATTATTAAAAAAATAGTTTTATGTGTTTTAATACATTCTAAAAAATCCATAAAAAACCTCCTTTCACTTATATATACGAAATTTTTTATGGATTTCCTTTTTTTATTTAATTTTTTTTGCTTTTTTTTCAATATTTTGTTTATTTTCAAATGATATTCTTAAGGTTATAAATAGTAAAATAACAAAGTTAATGGTAGATGAACCACCATAGCTAAGTAAAGGAAGTGGAACCCCAGTAAGTGGCAGTAACGCCAACATTCCCGTTAAGTTAACAATAATATGAAAGGCAAATAACCAAAATGTTCCATAAGCAATAATGGAATTTCTTAAATTAGTTGTTCCTTTAGCAATATATAACACTCTATATAATAAAATTATATATAATGCTAATACAAATATACCAATAATTAAACCAAGTTCTTCAACTAAAATAGCAAAGATAAAATCTGTATGACTTTCTGGTAAATATAAATATTTTTGTGTACTTTTACCAAGACCAACACCAAATAAACCACCATTATTAATAGCTATATAACCATTACATACTTGATAACCTGTTTTTTCTGTATATCTTTGACAAGGGTTTAAAAATTTAAAACGATCTAATTGTTCACTACTCAAAATTTCTTTACCACTTACAAGTAAAAGTAAAGCAATACCTACTATTCCAATTAATATATATTTTGATATCTTAAAAATATTATTACGCACTGTGGGGACGGAAAAGAAAATAGTAAATGCTACTGCCATTAAGATAGCACCACTTCCAAAGTCTGGTTGTAATAATATCAATACTACCATTATTATAGCTACTACTAAAGGAATAAAATGAAGTGATAAATTATTATTCTTTTTTAAATTCAAATTATTATAAACAAAAGCCATTAATAATATAATTGCCGATTTAGCAAACTCACTAGGTTGAATACTTATTGGTATTCCCGGAATATAAAACCAACTATGAGCATCATTTGTTACATCATCTGTGAATAAAACTACTACTAAAGCTCCTAAAACTGCTAATACATAAAGCCAAGATACTTTACCATAAAGTTTAGTTGGAATAAATAAAATAATAAAACCAGCAAAAAAAGCAATAGCAAAGACTATTAATTGCTTTATAAAAAAATAAGTCGTACTTTTATTATAACGCAATATTGCTGCTACTGATGAAGAAGAAAAAACCATTAATAAACCAATACAACATAAAAGGATCATAACAATTAATAAAGTTTTATCAATTTTTTTAAATACATTCTTCATAATATCTACCTTTATATAATAATATCATACTTTATAGAAGATAAAAATAAATTATTTAATTTTTAATGTCAAAATATGACTAAGATTAATAAAATATAATAGATACATAAAGGAGGTATAATATGTATTATTACGGAAATAATGGTTACTATGGTGGTAACTACGCTAGTACTCCTTGCAATTGTGGTGGTGGCTATGCTGGATACACAAGTGGTTATGGTATAGGAGCAGCTATATGGATTGTATTATTTATCTTATTAGTCATAATAATTGGTGCTGGTTGGTTTAATGGTAATAATAACAACAACTTTAATAATTAAGGAGTTTACTACTCCTTTTTTTATTTTTATAAATTTAAAATATATTGTTTAAATCTAGTTGTAAAATTAACTCTTTATATACTATAATATTTATAGAGATATAATTTAATAGGTGTGCCTCCACGACTTTATATGCCGAGGGGGTGATTAGATGTTAGCATATAATTTTAAAAATTCATCTATAATGAGATGGAATACTTAATATTTGTATTTCTCATATTAGTAGTTTTATTTCTTCTTGTTATCGCATTAGCTGTCATTCTAAAAAAATAGGCACCTATAAATAGGTGCTATTCACTAAAATTTTAATGTGGAGATACATCTAACCCAAAAGATTATATCTCTTTTTCTATAATATTATACACAAAATTAAATAAATTATGCTAAATAATTATAATAATTAACTTAATTTGTTAATACAAATTATACAATACTTTTTATATATTTTCAATATTTTTTCCTTGATACTTAGTTAATAAATATAATTTTTAACTTACTAATTTTTTATGTGTATCTTTACCAACATATCCATCTACTTTTAATTTATTATCTTGTTGATATTTTTTAACTGCTTTTAAAGTATCAGGTCCAAATGAACCATCTACTCCACTTTTACCACAACTATAACCTAATTCAATTAATCTTTCTTGTAACCATTTAATATGAATACTAGCTTTCTTACCCTTATATAATTGATTTTTCGTACAAGCTTCAGTAGTCTTTGGTCCAAATTTACCATCTACTTCTAAATTTAAATTATATTCATCATTTAGTGCTTTTTGTAATTTTTGACATGCATTATTGTTTATTTGATTATTTTGAATTTGATTTCTATTTTCATAATTTACATATGGAAGATAACCATGTTTCAACCATTTATATACTTTTTTACCATTTCTACTTCTTGTACCATCTTTAGCAATTTGTGATTTCAAAACATTATTAGTCCATGCAGCAGTTGCTTCAATTACTTCCCCATTACCTACATAAATACCGACATGTCCTTTTAACCAAACTAATTCCCCTTTTTCAATTTTACTAAAATCACTAGAAATATTGGTACATTTATTAATAATTGTGTCTGCTCCAATATCAGGAACATTATTAGATTTATAAACAGCTCCTCCTCTTTTTTTAGAGAAATCGCCATTCCATCCCCAAAGAATTCCTTTTATTAAACAAACACAATCAAAATACCAAGTATCTTCATTATGATTACCCCAGCCACTTTTCTTATATTGTGTTTTACTATTTAAAGCCAAATTTAATTTAGCAATAAATTCATCTAAATCCATAAAATCCCCTTCTATTTATTATATGAAAAAATTGCTACTAAATTATTTACAAATAACTATCAAAACATTAAAAAAAGCTCAATTTGAGCTTAAAATTCTAAGTGGCGGAGCAGGAGAGATTTGAACTCTCGCGTCAGTTACCCGACCTACACCCTTAGCAGGGGCGCCTCTTCAGCCTCTTGAGTACTACTCCATACCAAGAATACTTTTATAGTTTATCATAAGTATTCAAGTAAGTCAATTCTAACTTCATCATTTATTATATTATAAGTTAAGTAATTTATACTAACTTGCTAATATATTTCTAATCGCACTTAAATTTTCATTTTGAAGTGAAATATAATCATTTGCTGTTTCACTATTTGTTATCATATCTTTAATAACGATTTCTTCTGCTTTATTTTTAATTAAATCTTTCATTAAATCAGTCTCGGCTTCACTTTCTAGTTTAATAAAAGCTTTATATTTAGAATTTTTAAATTTATTTTTAATATCACTAATAGCACTATCACTACCTGATGATGCTATATCTTCTAAAGATATAATATTAAAACCATAATGTTCTAAATATTTAAAAACATTTGATGATACTACTAAAGTATTACTTTCACTATCTTTAGCAATACTTCTAAGTTCAGCATCAATCCATGATACATCAGAATATAATTCATCATATTTTTTTTCTACTTCATCTTCTTTAACTGTATTATCTAAATATTCAATTAAAGTATTTTTAATATTTTTAGCAAGCATTAAGAAATTATTTGGAGCTAACCATAATTCTCTAATATTATTTTGATATTCTAATCCATATGTTGCATCAATAATTAATAATTTATTATTTTTATTAATTAAAGACTTAGCTAATTCTTTTTCATTGTCTATACCCATATATATAAATAAATCTCCTTTAGCATAATCTTCAATTTGTTTATTAGTTAAACTATAATTATTTAAATCGACTCCATTTGGATAAATACTAGTAACTACACTATTATCTCCATATAAGTAATCTATTATATAACTTACCGGATAAACAGTTGTATATATATTAGCATTATCAAGCGTTGTTTCATTAAAACTACATCCCGTTAATATTAATAATCCCATTATTAAAACTATCACTTTTTTCAAATTAATCACCTATTAAATTTTACTATAAAGATTCTTTAGAATCAATATAATAAGTTAAAATTAAAATTAAAACTGTTGACAATAACATTGCTCCAATTACATCACTAGCAAAGTGAGCTCCTAAATAAATCCGACTTATACCAATTATTATTGGAAGTATTCCTAAAATAATTTCTAAAAATATTTTTAATTTTTTATTAAGTTTACTTTTTGAAACTAAATATACTAGAATACCATACATTGATACGGAAGCCATTGTATGTCCACTAGGATAACTAAAAGTAGTTTCAGTAACTAAAGCTAAAATAGTTGGTCTAGCTCTTCTAATAATTATTTTAACTACATTATTTAAAATAGTTGATACAATTAAAGTAAATGCTACTAAATAACCTTTCTTATTATCTTTTTTTAAGATAAATGCACATAAGAAAAAGATAACTAATAAAACAATAAAGATTGTACTTCCAAAGAAAGTTATAGATTTAAAAATATTACTAATCAAAGGTGTCATTTTAAAAGTTACAATTTCATATATAAATGTATCAAACTTACTAACTACATCAAATTTAACTAAAAGCGTTATAATAATAAATAAAATACTACATAACCATATACTATACTTTTTAATTTTCATTTTTCTTCTTTCCTTTAAACACAAATTCTCTTAATACTACTAAATTAAATGTCCATAAAATAGTATCAACAATTATTTTGATTAAAACTATTGGTATCTTAATTAAACTACTTAAATAAGTAACAAAACAACCTGATATAAACATTATCAAAATAGCAACACTATAATACTTAACTAAAGATTTAACACTAATATTTTTAAATACTACTTTTGAATTAATAATATAATTATAAATTGATGATACTACTCTAGCTAGAATAGTTGCAGCTAAAATTTTAGTATTAAAATCAAGTATTCCTAAAAAGATACTAAATAATATAATATCAACGATAAATGAACTAAATGATGATAAAAAATATTTAGCAAATAAGCGATATATTAATATGCTATCTTTTAATGGATTAAAATGACTTGTTGCATTACTATTAATATAAATTGTATCAATTGGAATTTCAATTATTTCAATATCTTCTTGTTTACAATTAATTAGCATATTAGTTTCATATTCATATCTTTCACCTGGAGTATCAATAAATTTATACATTAAATATTTACTAAAACCCCTAAGTCCTGTTTGAGTATCACTAATATCTAAACCAATAAATATTTTAAAAATATTTCTTGTGATAATATTTCCATAACGACTTTTAAATGGCACATTTTCTTTTTCAAAATCTCTAACTCCTAATATTAAAGATTCTTTATTATTTAATATTTCTTGAGCTATTTTTTTAATATCACTTACTGAATGTTGACCATCACAATCAGCCGTTACTACTCCTTCAATATTGGGATATTTATTTAATAAGTAGTTAAAAGCATTTTTTATTGCTCTTCCCTTACCAAAATTTTTATAATGTTTAAATAATTCTATTCCCTTTTTTTCTAATTTTTCAAAAAACTTTTTATGTTCATCACTACTACCATCATTAATAACTAAAATATGATTAAATTCTTTTTGTAATTCATTAAGAAATATTTCCATTATTTTTTCATCAGGGTCAAGTGTTGGAACGATAATAAATATATTTTTCATAAATTACCTTTCTGTTACTGAGGCCATATCAACTAATTTATAACCACCATTATAATAAATAAAATATAACCTATCATGCATTGTATCAACTAAATCTTTACCACTTACTATCATATTCTTATCTAAATAAACTTCAACACTAAAAGCATTTTCATTATATATAATAAACTTACTTAATGATTCATTAGTAAAAGTTGGACTCTTTAATTTATGATTACTAACAAATGTAATATCAATACTTCTACTCCATTTATATGCCATATTATACATATATGAATCATTAATTAAATATGGTTTAATAACTTCAAAGCCATGATTTGTACCTTGTAAATCATCACTTAAGAATAAACTATATGTTTCAGCAAATTTTAATATATCAAAATCATCTTTAATATAATTTTTAGCATCTTCATATTCATTAATCTCTTTAAAATTATTATCAATATTTATTTTATTATCTTCTAATTTATACTCTACTTCTTTATCATTTTCATCTAATATTTTTATACTTGGTTTAGTAAATAAATTATTAATTGTATATACTTGCCTTTTACTTATTTCAACATAATTAGTTAATTTTTCTAATCCTTTTATCTCTTCTTCTTTAACTTTATCTTCTTCATTTGCTAATTTATCATTGATATATAATTTGTAATTACTTGGAATAGTTATTTCATAATTATATAATCCATTATCTAAATAATTTTGATAATCTAAAATCTCCCATTCATAAATAGTTAATATTGCCATTCTTTTATATTTATTTTTACATTTTAATGAAACTTTACTAATTAATTTATTTTCATTATATAAATCATAGACATATATATCATTAGTACTTTCTTTAACATTTTTTTTAATTTTTAAATTATTACTTTTATAAAATTTATTTAATGAATCTTTAATATTTATATTACTATTTTCATATGCACTAATTTTAATATCATCCTCATTAATATCTTTTAATAAAGTACCATTTTCAGTAATATATACAATATAATTATCAATTAAATTTCTTTCATATAAAATCATACTTTTATATACATAACCTAAAAAAACACATCCAAATATAATTAATATTGAAAGCATTATAATCATACTTTTTTTATATAAACTAAAACGACGCCATTTTCTTTTAATCTTTCTCATAATTATCTCTTTTCTACAACAAAGGCCGTTGGTAATTTCCATGATGAATTATGATAATAAAATGTTACTGATGACATTTCAAATTTATCATTATAATACATACTAGATGATGAACCACCATCAATATTTGCAGCATTAACTGCCCCATATTGACTCATTATTTCAATTAAATCTTGCGCTGTTGCTCCCAAATGACCACTTGCACCACGACCATCAGTTACTAAAAGTAAAATCGCCCCATCACTTCTTTGACCAATAGCTGTTCTGGGATTTGCACCACTTCCATTACCATAAGTAATTCTTTCTTCACCATTAATTATTAACTTAACAAAATGGTTATTGGCATCACTTGCTTCTTCTTGAAAGGCAACGGCATCTCTAATTTTTTCTTCTTTAATTAAATTTTCAACTTGCTCTTTATTTTTACCTTCAATATCAATGATTTTTAAAAGATTATCTTCCCCAAAACCAATTAAATGAAGTCCTCTTATACCGGCTGGATTATTATATTCTATTTTACCTTCTCTTACAACTAAACCAAGAGGTCTTCCTCCTTTATTACCAGTTGATTCATATAATCCTCCATTAATTCCTGCAATGGCATTGGCATCATTAACTAATTTATCTAAAGTAACACCATATTCTTTCCAACTACCATCATATATGGTCGATAATTTAACCCGTGATGGGTCATTTACTATTAACATTTTAGCAAAATAAGTACTACCTGATATTTCTACTAGCTCTATTCCATCTTTATCTAAATCAGAATCAGTATTAATTAAACTATTATCAATTTCTTCATCAAAAGCTTGCATACTGTTACTATTGACTATTTCTTGAACACTTTCATCATCCATTAATAAACCAACAACAAATTTCATTTGTCCTGTTTCAAGCATGGTTGTTACAAATAAATTTCTTGCATGTTCACTTGGACCATAACAAAACATTAAACACATTAAATAAACTATTATAAATAAAACTAAAACAAATACTAAAATAAAACTTAATAATTTTCCAACTACTTTAACTGCTTTCAAGAAGACACTTCCTCACTACTTTTGTATATCAAAATATTATCATAGATAGTAATATTATTCAAGATTATTGCTTAGAAAAAGTGAGATTTATTCTCACTTTCAAATACATATTTTATTAATTATATTTAATGATATTATCTAACTGAATTTTGAACTTCACATTTTAAATCATCTAGTGAAATATATACATTTAATGATGTATCAGCTAAATAATTTTGTTCATTATTTCTATTTTTTAATGTTATATATCCTTTAATATAATCCTTTTGATTACCAGTTAAATTAAATTCTAATTTACTAGTTATATTTTTTGAAACTTTCATACTACTTAAATCGATATCATCACTATCACCTTGAATACTTAAATGCATAATTAAATCTTCTGGTCTTACTATATCACTCATATTGCCTTCCATTGTTAATTTAATTTTAGCACTACATTTTTGTCTTAAATCATCTTTAGCTCCTGTTACTTCAATCGAAACTAAATTTTTATTAGCATCAGTAATTGTTTTAACATATGGTAATGTATCATTATCAGTACCATAAAAATCGCCAATGTTACCAATTGCAAAATCAGTAGCACTCATATGAACATGTAACTTATCAGTTACTGTTTTTAACAAAACTACTTCATTAGATATAGAGGAAACTTCAAATAAACTTTTTGCTCTACCATTTGCATTAACTGTAAAGTAAGCATAAGTTGTACCCCCAACTAATACTAATATTGCCAATAATAATACAATTATTTTTAATCTACTCTTCTTCATGTTATCTTATTCTCCTTGTAACTCTTGCATTATTGATTGAAGATTCTTGTAATCTACTCTCAATCCATTTAGCATTAGTTTCATCTTGTGCTTCAATTAAAATATTTTGATTACTATTCTTAAACATATCATTATATGAATTTGCTTTAGTAAACTCAGCTTCACTTAAGTCAATTTGCTTTAAGTTAGGTGTATTCTCAAACATATTACTAAAATTAGTAACATTACTTGATTTTAAACCATTTAGCTCTAAAGTTTCTAAATATGGACATTCTCTAAACATTGAGCTCATATTAGTTACATGTGATGTATCCCAATTACTCATATTAATATATTTTACATAACGAGATGTTGAGAATAAATTACTAACATTTTCTAATACTGGTGTATTCCAATCTCTAGCATCAATAGATTTAAAATGATTAGTATTAAATAAGAATGACATATTAGTAACTTTTGGTGTATTCCAATTTTTAACAAATAATTCAGCTTCATTACTATCTATTTGGAAATTTAAGAAAGAATTTAAAGTAGTCAAAGACTCTATATTCCAATTATTCATATTTACTCTTTTTAATTTTGAATTATATGAAAAAGTGGAAGTTAAATATACACTACTAGAAATTGTCCAATTACTTATATTAATTTCTTCTAAGTTAGGACAATTATTAAAGGCATTATTTAATGCTAATGAACCATTTTTGATTACCCAACCATCCATATTTATTTTTTGCAAATTAGTACAGTTAAGGAACATATCAGTAGCATAATTACTACTACCATTTAAAGTCCACTCACTTAAATCGACAAATGTTAAACTTGGACAATTTTTAAATAAACTTGTAAAATTAGATAATTTTGGAGCGTTCCATCCATTAATTTCTGCTTGTTCTAACTTTGGACAATCTTGAAACATATTTAAAATACTTGTTAACTCCGGTGCATCTAATTTTTTCATATCAACAATTCTTAAATTACTAAAGGCATTTAAAAATAATGATGCTAAGCTACTTACTTTTGGAATACTCCAATTAGCCATTTCAATAACTTGTAAATTATTATTATCATTAAAAATATTTATACTATAAACATTTTCCAAATTCCAATTATTCATACTAATTTTAGCTAAAGATGAACAACCAGCAAACATATTAGTTAAATTAGTAACACTATGAACATCCCAATCATCTAAATTTAATTCTGTTAAACTATTACAACCATTAAACATCGCTTGCATATCGGTAACATTCGGTGCTGTCCATCTATCTAAATTAACATTTTGTAATAAGCTATCATTTTGAAACATTCCTATCATTTTTGTTACATTTAATGTATTCCAACCATCTAAATTTAAATTAATTAATTTGCTATTATTAGCAAATGTTGCAGTTAAATTATTAACTTTTTCTGTATTCCAACCTCTTAAATCAATATTTTTAAATATTAAGCCAGCAAAAGCATTATTCAAATCAGTTAAATTAGAAACATCCCAATATGGAGCATTTAAAGTTACATCTGTATTTGATGTACCAGTTATTCCTTTAAAAATTAACTCTTTATTTAATTTTGTCATATCCCAATTGCTTAAATCAATAACTTCAATATTATTACTATCAAGAAAATCACTTAAAGTATTAACATTACCCATTTTTATATCACTCATCGTAACTTTAGTTAAATTATTATTATTTTGTAAGAATCCTTTAAAATTATTTTCTAAGCTTGATAAATTCCAACCACTTAAATCAATTTCCTTAAAAGCAGTATGATAAAACATATTGGTAACATCTGTCACTTTTCCCATATTTAATTTATCTATACCTATAATGTTAGTTACACTACTAGCATTTTTAAACATACTACCCATATTAGTAACATTCGAAGTATCAAATAAACTTAAATCAAGAGTTTTAATACTACTACAATTATTAAACATACTATTCATACTAGTAACTTCACTTGTATCTAAGTTTTCAAATGTTATATCAGTTAAACTTTCAAATCCTGAAAAAGCATTATCTAAATTTTTTACATAAATACGATGTTTAGAGCCAATATATAAATCATATTTCGTAGTATCCTCATTATTTACTTTTAACCACGCAATAACATTTTTATTTTGTAATTCAGATACATCATAAACAGCAATTATACTATCATCTTTTTGAGTAGTACCATTTGCAAATTTAATACTAGAATCAATGGTATGAATAAATTGAATAGTTTTTATATTACTTGTGTATTCTCCTAAAATATCACTTAAACTTCTATTTTCACTAGTTATATCCATATATGTTTTACTTACTAATTGACAATTTAAATTACTTGCTTCTATTGCGACATTCATACTAGTATTTTTTAAATAATCTTGATTTAATCTTTTATTTTTTAATCTAAAGAATGTTTCAATATATTTAGTTTCATTGCCATGTAAATTCATACTGACATTATAAACTTTTTTATTAGTATCCCTTATTTTACTTAAATCAAGTCTCGTATTAAGATTAGCCCCATTAATTTTTACTAAAAAATCTCCACTTTCAAGGGCTACTGACATACTACCATTCATTTCAACTGTTATATCAAATGTACAAAAATAATTTGTGTGGTCTTCACCACCCTTAACTTCAACTTTAGCAAAATTATAAGTACCATCTTCTTCAGTTAAAGCATATTTTTTATTTTCTTCATTCGTTGCATAATAATACCCTTCATTTGTTTTAGCCATATCCACACTATTAAAATCTAATTTAAAATTATTATTTGTTAAATTGGATAATGTAACATCCCCCATTCTTTCCATATATCCATTAAAAGTAGCTTTAGTAGTTTTATTAATAGTAGAAACTGCATAATAAGCAAATGTTGTACCCAACAATAATAATAATACTGCAAAAAAGATAACCATTAATGTTATTTTTGCATCTTTTTTCATACAAGCTCACTCCTTACTATCTAATCATCTATAATTAAGTATAAACTATTTTTAGTTATTATACAAGTTAAAAAAAGAAGACTTTTCATCTTCCTTTACTATGTGTCATATTAATTTGACTTTCTAGCATTAAAAGTACATCAATATATTTACTTAATTTACTTGGTCCAATTAATTTATAATATTTATTAATTAAATAATTACGAAAATTTTCGATTTCTAAATATATACCTTCAGCCTCATCACTACTACCATCTGATTCATTATACATCATAATAGCATATAATATTTTTTTATACTTTTTTTCAAAATTTTTATCTAATATTTCTTCGATTAATAATGGTTCATAAATAGTTATTTTTTCATTATTTGCTTTTTTAGTAACTATTAAACCTTCTCTATCTTCCATTTCTAATATTTCAAAATCACTTTTTACTTCTTTAATTTTCATCTTTATCCCCCATTAAATCTGGTCTTCTCTCACTAGTTCTTTTGACTTGTTCATTCTTTCTATATTCTTCAATTAACTTATGATTACCATTTAATAAAACATCGGGTACTTTATATCCTCTAAAAAGAGCTGGTTTAGTATATGTTGGATAATCAAGTAAATTATCAGTAAATGAATCTTTAATATAAGAATCCGTATTAATAACACCATCAATTAATCTCGTTACCGCATCAGTTATAGCCATCGCCGGTATTTCACCACCAGTTAAAACAAAATCACCAATACTTATTTCCATATCGACAAAATTTCTAATTCGCTCATCGTATCCTTCGTAATGACCACATACAATAATTAAATGTTTATAATTTTTCAAATTCATCGCTACATTTTGTTTAAAAGGTATTCCTTGAGGTGTTGTTAAAATTACTAAAGAATCATCAGTTTTAACGCTTTCAATCGCTTTAACTACTGGTTCACACATCAACACCATGCCAGCTCCCCCACCATATGGTGTATCATCTACTTGTTGATGTTTTAAAGTAGAAAATTCTCTAAAATCAATAATATTTATCTTTACTAAATTTTTATTAATTGCTCTTTTAATAATTGATTCATTTAAAAAGCCATCAAACATTTTAGGAAATAATGTTAATATATCTATTCTCATACTATTAAATCACTTCCTTTATTAGTATCTATTCTTTTATTGTTTAAATCAACTTTTTTTATATATTCTGAAATAACTGGTATATAAAAATCTTTATTGCCTTTAACTTTTATTAAAGGATAATTAACATTTAATTCATAATCTATAACTACACCAAGTAATTTATCATTTTCATAGACATTTAATCCAATTAAATCATTTAATAAATATTCATTATCATCTAATACTAAATCACTTCTTAATATATAAATAGTTTCTCCTTTATATTTTAATACTTCATTTATATTAGTATATCCTTGAAATAATATTAAATCATTATTTTTATGAACTCTTCTATTTAATATAATTTCTTTATCTTTATTTATTCCGATATATATTGGCATATCTTTTTTAAATATTTTATCTTTATATTCAAAATCACTTTTTACTTTAAGTTCTCCTTTGATACCAAAAGTATTAATTATTTTACCTACTACAATAAAATTATTCATAATTTGCCTCATACATTAATATACTCGCACTTACACCAGCATTTAAACTTTCACAACTACTATTCATCTTTATATAAGCTTTCTTATCACATAAGGAACTTACTTCCTTACTGACACCATTACCTTCATTGCCAATTACAATCGCATAATTATCACATTTTATTTTTTTGATATCTTCACCCATTGTAACTGAAGTTGTAATTTTTGTATATTTTTTATCTAAATTAGTTAAAAATTCAATTAAATCACATCTAATGATATTAAGATGAAAAATCATACCTTCACTAGCTCTTATTACTTTGGGATTATAAACATCAACACTATTGTTACTAAGTATTACACTCGGAAATTTAAATGCTACTGCACTTCTTAAAATAGTTCCTAAATTACCCGGATCTTGAATATCATCTAAAATAATTATGTTGCCATTAATTTCTTTTGCTTTTAATTTATAACAAACAGCAATTACATTAGTACTTGTTACTTGATTAGAAAGTTTTTTCATAATATCTTTTGTTACTACATAAGTTGGAACATTATAGTTTATAGAATCATCAACAGTTATTATTTCTTTAACTAAATTAGTTTTTAAAGCTTCACTAACTAAATGTTCATCTTCAACTAAAAATAGATTTTCTTGATCACGATATTTTTTTTGTTGTAATTTTTCCCAATATTTAACTTTTTCATTATTTAAACTAGTTAGGTACATAAAATCACCACCTTTAGTATACTAAATAACTTTTGGTTTTACAATAAAAAAAGGAAAGCAATTATATTCTTTTTTGGAGTATGTTAGCATGTCTAAGACAAAACAGAACATATAAAATATTTTTGCTTTCCATATTTATTATATATTACTAATTTAATGAATTCAATATTTTAATTTTTTTCTTCTTTCTTTATAATCAGGGATAGCCATTTCGACAATAGCCCAAAATTTCTTACCATGATTAGCTTCATAAAAATGGGCCATTTCATGAATAATAACATAATCAATTAATGAAACATCTTTTTTCAATAATTCACTATTTAAGGTAATAATTTTATCTCTTGTATTACATACTCCCCATCTGGTTCGCATTTTTCTTATTCTTAAACGAAATTCTGGTAATTTATTGAAACATTTTTTGCATATCTCAATTTCTTCATTAAATACTCGTTGACATTCTTCACTATAAAACTTATTTAACATATCTTCATCATGACAAGTTATTAAATCATCACTTATTGTTAAATTAGTGACACGATTATCAAATACTACTTCATAACTTTTACCTAAATACCAAAATTTACTATCTCTGATACTTTTTTCTAAAGAATCTTCATACATTTTTAAAATGGCACTCGAATTTTTTGAAATTAATTTTTTTATTTCCATATCAGTTATATATTTTGGAGCAGTAATAATTAATTTACAATTTTCATCAAAGCGAAAATAAAGATTTTTATTATCTTTTCTAATTACTTCATAATCTATAATATAATCATTTAACTTAAACTTCATTTTAATCACTATTTAATTTTATCACAAAAATTACTATCTAACAAACTCATTTAACCAAAAATAATCTTTATTTTCAAAATCGCAAACAAATAAGTTATCACTCATTAAATAATTAAATAATAAACTCGATTTAATTCCATTCGTTTTGAGTAAAATATGACTCTTATAAGCTTTTAATTTACTATTTTCTAAAGAATATTTATTATAATATTCATGAATACCATCTTTATAATTATAATGAGAATTATTTTTAAAAACATTGATAATTCTATTATTAATATAATTTATATCAAATGTATCAAAGATATCATGATATATATTAAATGATATATTAGAATTTAAATTATCATAATAATAAAAGCTTTCTATTGTCCGATATAAGTTATATGGTGTTTCTTTAGTTAAAATACTCATTTCTCTTTTTATTTTGAAAATATAAAAAGTTCTCATTAACAATCACTTCCCATATAATCATTATATATGCTTAATTGTTTATTTTTTGTCATTTCTTGTCGAAGGTATTATTTTTAAAAGAAAAACTGATGTTTTTGACACCAGTTTAAATAATTTTAGTAATTATTTATTTTGCATAAGTTCAATAATTTTTCTTTTAATATCTTCTATATTATTACTATTAAGTATATATTCATTATTCTTGATAAATTTTTTATAATTACTTGTATTATACATATCTAATATAAATATTTTAGTATTTGGTAAAAGCATATTATGATATTTTTCTGTTTGCATATCAAATACTTTAATTGATGGCATATATACCACTCTTAAAATTACCCCAATTGAAGCTAAAGTATTTGCTAAACTTGTTGCATTACTAACATTAAAACCAGATGCAATTAAAATGCCATTAACTGAATCAGTTTCTTTTTTTACGGGATAACAACCAGCTTGAACATATTTATAATTAGTACCTGGCACTACTTTTACTTTTTCATTTGAAATAAATGTTATTGTTGGTTTACGATATTCTTTTAATACTTCATAAACGCCAATTACTTCATTTATATCGCATGGTCTAAAAGTTATTAGATTATTGATAAAATTAAATGAATCAATATAATTAATAGTATTTTTATCTTCCAATAATGTATAATGAATATCTAAATTATTTACACTACTAACAAGCATACTATCAAGAATATTAGGATAATTATCTAAATTAGTACTAATAAATACTTTAAAACCTAAATATGCTAAACCAATTCCCATATTACTTAATAATGTTAAATTATTAACATCAATTATATTTCTAGCACTTGGTGTTTCTTTAGCCATTACGCCACCTTTTGGAATAGTTACTATTTTATTATTAGTTAGATTTAAAATATATGGATTTTTAGCTACTAATAAATTAAATATTTTTTGATTACTTTGACTTATTCTTTCTTCATAATTATCTTCTATTTTAATATTAGCAGCTTTATAATTAATATTAATTTTTTTATTTTCTAAGAAATTAATAATATCTTTGACATTACTATTCTTTAGGGCTGTTTCTTTAATCGTTGCCCATTTGCTAAGTTCTTTATTTAATCTTTTATTAACTTCATTTATAATATCACTTTTATTAACACTTTCTTTGGTATCATTAATAGTTTTAGAAGTTTTTAAATTGACAAAAATAATAGTTGGTTCTTTACTAGTTTTAGCATCTTCTAAAATATTTCCTAATTTAGAAATTCCATTTGTTTCTTCAATTGTAAAGTTTAAAAATGAAAAACGGTCAACTAAGTCTTCTTTACAAGTATCAAAGCTATCTTTCACAACTATATAAATTACTTTATTTAATTTTTCTTTATTAACATAACAAATACTATCAAAAGCATTTGAGGATAATAAATCATCATACTTACTAATACAAATAATGCGATTAGATATTAAATTACATTTAGGAATATTTGCTTTAACTAAAGCATCTAAATAACGATTGCCAATGGCAAGACCTAAACTTAAGCCATATATATCATGAACATTTTTATATTCGTAAGAAACTTCATCTTTATAAAAACATTGCATTACTTTTTCATGTATATTTTCTAAAGATTTACTAACAATAACTTTATCTTTATTAATATAGTTAAAATTATTGGTATCATATACTAAATTATTTTTGTAGATAGAATATAATAAATCTACAATATCTAAATTAATATTCTTTTCTTCTTTACTTTCTAACTTAATTTTGTTTGTAACTAATAAATCCAACTTATTCATAATACTCCTACCTATTCTTATTACATTTCATAATTATACCCTATTTTTATCTTTTTGAATAGTCCTTATTTTACCAATTTATTAATCAAATTATTTATTTTAATAACTGATTCATTATTATTTAATTTTGCTAAATTATCTTTATATTTATCTAAAATACGTGGATTATCTTCTATTTTTAATATAAATCTTTTAAAACGCCATAATCCTCTTACATTAATACCATATTTCTTTCTTTTAATAAATCTTGCATTATATTTTTCTTGACCACCAAGTCCTGGAAGCAATAACATTGGTACTTTCATCTCTAAACATTCCGTAACTGTTGCTCCACCTGGTTTACTAATAACTAAATCACTGATTTTCATAAGATTTAATATATCACTAGAATATCCTAATACTTTAATATTAGAAATATCATTTTTCTTAACAAAATTATCGCATTTATCTTTTAATTTATTGTTTTTGCCACAAATAAAGACTATATCAGCATTAACATTTAATTTAGCTAAAGATTTAAAATAATCATAATAATACATACTGCCAACTGATGAACCGCCGAAAAATAAATATACTTTTCTATCGCCTTTAATATTATATCTTTTATAGATTTCCATTTTTTTATCTAAATTAGTTAAACTATTAATATTAAGAGGAAGGCCAAATGGATAAACTTTTTTGCCATCAACACCTCTTGCAATTAATTCTTCTTTTACCATTTCATTCCCAACAATATAGCCATCTTCTAAAGAACGATTTCGAGTCCAACATTCATGAGTTCTATAATCCGTTATAATTGTTAATTGTTTTGCATTGATTAAACCTAGCTTATTATATAAAGTAATGATGTTACTAGCATAAAAATGTGTAGAAATAACAATATCAGGATTATAAGAAACAATTTCATTTCTTAATTTTTTATTATCATAACTTTTTTTAGCAAAATAATTATGACCAATAGTCGATAATTTATGGTCCATTAATTCATAAAAGAAATTAAAAACAAATTCACTTCGATGAGCTCCGATAAAATTAAATATTTTTATTCCACACCTTCCTAAAAAATTACCATAATCAGTAATATCTAAAAGTTTCACTTCAAAATGAGAATTATTTTCTTTAATGTAATTAGCAACATATTCCGCGATTGACTTATGACCTGAACCATATCTAGCATATAAAACTAATAATTTTTTCATATTATTTTACTCTCCATTTATATTATAACTTCTTTTTAAAAAAATACCAACCATAATTTAAAAAAGAACTTTTTTAAAGTTCAATTTTTTATTCCTATATAATTATTATTTTGTGGTAATTTATTAAGATATGTAACCCGGAGATTAAGGAGCAATACCCCAATCACTAATACTAAATAAAATAAAATTATACCCCCTAAATCTGCAAATTTCTTTTTCATGTATATCACTCCTTCTTTCACAATTATCTTATCATAAAACGTTTGTTTGTATCAAGTACTTTTTATCAACTAAACATTTGTTTGACATTTACATTTTAATATTGTAAAATGAATACAAGGAGGTCACTTATGAATAATAGTGAATTAACTAAAAGACAAAAAGATGTTTTAGATTTTGTCAAAAAATTTATTGCGGAACACGGATTTCCACCTTCAGTAAGAGAAATTTGTAGTGGTGTTGGTTTAAATAGTCCTGCTACGGTTTTTGTTCATTTGAAAAACTTAGAAAGTTTAGGTTATATTAAAACTACTAGTAACAAATTTAGAACTATTGAAATTATTGGGGAAAATGAATATTTACCTACTAAAGAAGATGTCGTTAAAGTTCCTCTTTTAGGCAAAATAACTGCTGGAAATCCAATCACTGCGATTGAACAACCAAATGAATTTTTTGATATACCTGCTTCTTTAATTCCAGCTAAAGAAGAAGTATTTACTTTACACGTTTCTGGTGAAAGTATGGTTAATGCCGGTATTTATGATGGAGATTATGTTATTGTCAAAAAACAAAGTAATGCTAAAAATGGTGATATTGTTGTCGCTATGACAATGGAAAATGAAGCAACGATTAAAACATTTTATAAAGAAAAAAATCATATTCGATTACAACCTGAAAATGACACGATGAATCCAATTATCCTTGATAATTGTGTTATATTAGGTATAGCAATTGGTTTGTATCGTAAATTATAAAAAAGAAAGGTTCACTTTTAACTGCTGTGAACCTTTTAATTTCTTTTTAATATTTTACTTTTATTATGTGACTTCAATAATATTTTTTGTAATTTTCCACTTAATTTATCATAGTCATTAGCATAATTACTTAAAAATTCAACATATTCGCATTGTAAATCATTATTGAATTGCGTAAATTTTCGAGTAAAACAATAAATAAAGAAAATATTTTGTGTATCCAATATCAATTTTCCTAATTCATTTATTTCTTCTTTTGTGAAATCTAAATATGAAAAATTAACCATTATTACTTTATTATTATTTTTAACAAGTTTCCTAATTATATTTTTATAAACATATAGTTTATCTAAATCATTAAAATAAGTATTATTACGATTAATACAATATAAAAATTTAGCTATTATTTCATTATTTTTTGATTGTAAAATACTATCAATTAAAGTATATTTTAAATTTTCTTTGCATATTTCATTAATTTCCAAACGATTTATGATATTTTCTATAAACATAGTTATATGGATAAATATTGAAGCTTTTCCAATGCCATCAACTAACAACTTAGATATTTTTAATTTAAAATTATTATCTAAATGACTATCTCTTATAAATTCCCCATATAAATAAATATTTAAACTATCGCCTAATTCAATTATTTTTTTAGCTAATAATTCTAAATCATCTAAAGTAACCGTATAAGGAATACCATTTTTACATAACGCAGATATAAACATTCTAGTACCTAAATTATTATTTACTTTATTAATGTTTTTTATTAGTATTTTTTTATTATAACTATGTAAATATAAAATGGCATCATATATATATATATTTAATTCTTTTTCTTCACATATCATATTTATAACAAATAAATCATTTAGTTTACCTTTTGTTATTTCGTTGTTTACAGCAAGGAAATTTTTTTCATTATCTATTAAATTTTTTACGTAATTTTGTAATATTTTCATTTTTTGAGTCACCAGCAAGTATTGTACCATACTAATAAATAAAGCTCAAGAAAAACTAGTAAATGCTAAATAAACTTTTTTTAGAAAAAATATTTTTATTCCAATTTCCTTTTGACATTTGGTTCCGGTTTTTATGAAAAAGAACGATTGCTGAATCGACTACATTTCGCTTTGCTTCATTTCGTTCTTTCACTTTTTCAGTTTACCATAAACCACCAAATGTCAAAAGTTTTCTCGGCATAAACTTGTTTTTTTTTATAATTGATGTCAACATATAAAAATTCTTGTAAACAATTCATTTATATCTTTAATTTTTATTTTAAAAGCAACTCCATGTGTATTCATTTCAGGATTTCCTAAAATACTTTTACCATCTTTCATATAAATAGATATATGAATTTTATCTTTTTTTATTAAATTTAAAAAGTCAAAAAAACTTGTTAATTTATAGCCTTCCATTTTTAAATATTTATAATATAATTTATCGTTATATTTATATGGATATCCATAAACAATTGCTAAATTTTGTAACTTTGTTTTTAATTTCTTTTCTAATTCTTTAAATTCCCAATAACAAACATTTTCTATAAATAAACCATTATAATACGCTTCCATATAAACCCTTGTATCTAAATAATTAACTTTTAATTTAAATTCATATCCATTAACATTTCTTGTATAATGTGAAAAAACACTTCTACAAAAGTATAATTCATCATTAAATTCATTTTTATAATATCCGTATTTTTCCAAAATATATCTAGTTGCATAGACTCCATTTCTTAAAGGTGAGCAAGTAAATAATGTCAATGGAGTAACTGTATAACCCAATTTGCATTTTATTTCAACACTTCCGAAATCCGGCTTACATTCTTGATCTTCTGGCTTATTTAACAAAGTTTCAAATGTATACCCTAATCCTGAAGTCCCTTTGCGCATTGATTCTATTAATCCGGCTTCTCTTATTTTTTTAAATTCATTTATCAATTTTTTAAAATCATCATTCATAATATTCCCCCTAAAAATTGTTTTAACATAAAATTATTAAATATTTTGTCATATTTTGTCTAAAAATTACTTATTTAAAAAAAATAAAAAAATATCTGAAAATTTTTAAGTTTATTTATTATAATGTAAAATTTAAAAATCGATAAAAATGGTAATGATAAAAATTGATAATTTTTATTATCCTCAATAAATACAAACAAATTTTACTTTTTATTTATTGACATTTTTTACTTAAAGGCATTAAAAAAGATTTACTATAAAAGTAAATCTTTTCGTGTCTAAATGGTGTCTCGTTGGAGATTTGAACTCCAGACCCTTCGATTAAAAGTCGAATGCTCTACCGACTGAGCTAACGAG
>CANQBF010000006.1 GCA_947588895.1 uncultured Bacilli bacterium
TTAAAATTTTGAGTGTTTTCTCTTTTATTTTAGAAAAAATTTATTTTCCCACATCTAGTTTACTACATCTAACTATACACCATATTTGACAAACCTTTACAAATGTGCTATACTTATTTCAGTTGCTGAGCAATGGGGGTTGCAATTTAACTAGTTTTCTTGAAGTATCTCATTGTTAGTAATGAGATTTTTTATTGAAATTGAGGGGGAAATTTTTATGAAAGAAAAAATACAAAGAATTACAATTACAGTAATAGCGTTAGTTACATTAATAAATGGGATAAAGGCCATGAATTCTAAAAATAATATTAAAAATGAGGAAGAAAGTATTGCAGTATCAAATACTAGTATAGAAAATGTACAATCAAGCGAATTTAATAATTTATTATATGATAATGAAATAGATTATATTAATATTATTAATGATTATTTAGATAATAATAAAGATTTAGCTAATATTGAATATAATAAAGCTGTATATATGTTATTATATAATTCAAATGTTGATATGAATCTATATTTAGATGAATTAAATACAATACTTATGTATAATCAAGTACCTAGTGATATTTCTAAAGATAATTGGAATGAATCTTTAGCTAACTTAATAACTGTATCAAAAACTAAAGGATTAACTAGTGATGCTTCATTAGAACTTGGTCGTTTAGTTTTACCTTTAGCAGCGTACATTCATGCTATATCTTGTCCTGAAAATTGTACAGGTCTTTATAATCCAGATACTGGAATGTCATATGAATGTCCTGTTTTAACAAATAATAAAATAACTAATTTATCATTAAGAAAGTAGCAATACTTTCTTTTTTATATAATAAAAAAACACCATTAAGGTGTTATCTAAAATATATAAAGATAAATAATGCTAAACATAAACAATAAATAGAGAATTTCCATAATTTACCATTTTTAACAATATTACTTAACCATTGATAAGAGAAGTAAGTAACTATTAACGCTACTAACATACCAACAAAATAAGGCATTAATAAACTAGTTTCAATCGTGGCTAAATCAGATACTTTTAATAACATTGTTCCAAAACTTACTGGGAAATATAACATAAATGTATATTTTAAAGCATCATCTCTTTTTAATTTACATAGAAGACAAGCAACTAATACGGTACCACTTCGAGAAATACCAGGTACTATCGTAATACATTCAAATATACCAATAACTATTGCATCTCTAAAAGTAATATCTTTGCTATCTTTTGTACCTTTAATATTACGTACGATGTATAACATTAAAGCTGTAAATAGAAAAGCAAAACCTAAGATTTTTAAATTAGTAAAATGTTCTTCTAAATAATCATTAAGTAATATACCAGCAATTCCCACTGGAATAGTACTAACAATTAACTTCATGACATACATAAAGCCATCTTTATATTTTGCTCTTTTCTTATTAAAAATAAATCCAAAAAAATCTTGAATTAATTTCATAATATCTTTTCTAAAAATAAACAATATAGCTAGAAAAGAACCAAAGTTAGATATAATTTCAAAGTTAAATGAATTAAACATTTCTGTTTCAAATAAATTTTTAAACAAGAAAATATGTCCACTACTAGAAATAGGAAGTGGTTCAGTTATACCTTGAATTAATCCTAAAATAATATATTTTATAAAATCCATTTCCATCACCTATTTAATTATATAATAATTTTATTAAAATATAAATAAAATATAGAGATAGATATGTTAAGTATGTGTTTATTTATATTAAGTTTTATAATGATGGTTATTGGTTTATTTTTTATCATGTTATATATAAATTTATTAGTTATAGGGTATAGTTTTTTAGAATTTGTTAATTTTATTATTAGAAGTATCTATTGTGATTTATTTTTTATTGGTTTAATTTTATGGATTTATTTATTAGAAAGGAAAAAATAAATGGATTATTATTATGATGTAATGTTAAATTTTGGTGAATATTATTTTATGTTTTATGAATGGGATAAAGATGATACAATCGAATATATTAAAAAAATTCCTCTTAAACATGTATCTAATAAAATAATAATTGATATGTTAAATAATAAAATAAAAGTTAATAATGAATTTTTAAATAAAATTAAAGATAAAACTAAATTAAAAGATAATAAAATATTAAGATATTGTTGTATTTTTAGTGATGGTAAAACATCTTTAGCCTTAGAATTTAATGATTCAGGAGAGTCTATATGTAAAAGTAGTATTTTATTAGATGATGAAATTAATATAAATGAATTTATGTATAATATTAAAGAAACAAATATTGAATATGAAATAATTAATAAAGATGATTATTTTAATGAAACAAGACAAGAAAGAAAGATAAAAAATTTAATTAAAATGGAAATTGAAACTTTATATCAAAAACATAATGATAGTAAACTTAAATATATTTATTTAGAATGGTTTAATAAATTAGAAGAAGAAAGAGATATTATGTATAAAAATATGCTTAATAAATTAAATGATAGTTTAACTAATAGAGAATATAAAATATATGAATTAATCAAATTATCTTATAATAATGTATAAAATATAATTTTAGAGAAATAATAAAGATAGGTGATAAATTTGAAAAAATTAGTATCTTTATTATTTATTATAATTATGTTATGTGGATGTGGTAATAATTCAGCAAAAGGGGCAGTTGAAAGTTATTTAAAGAAGTATAAAACTTTAGATAGTGAAGTTTTAGTAGATATGGAAACAATTATTGAAAAAGAGAATCTTAGTGAAGATGCTAAAGATAAGTATCGTGAAGTATTAAAAAAACAATATAAAGATTTAGCTTATGAAATAACGGATGAAGAAGCTGATGGGGACATAAGCTATGTAACTGTTAAAATTAAAGTATATGATTTATATCAAGCTCAAGTAGATGCTTATAATTATTTAGAAAATAATCGAAATGAATTTATGACTGATGATGTATATGATGAAAATAAATATATTGAATATAAATTAGATAAAATGCAAAGTACAACTAATAAAATAGAGTATACAATAACTTTTACTGTTACTAAAGATGATGATGATAAATATTTAATTGTTCAACCAACAGAAAATGATTTATTAAAAATACATGGTATATATAATTATGATTTAGATTAAAAAAGGGAAGATTAACTCTTCGCCTTTTTTGTTGTCTTTTTAGTTGTTGTCGTTTTTCTTGGAGTAGTAGTTTTCTTTGTTGTAGTTTTTGGACTACTAGTTTTAGTAGTAGTTTTCTTTTTAGTATTAGTCTTTTTGACTGGATTATTTTTTTGATAAGAAACATTATTTTTATAATTTGCTGTTTTTCTAGTCGTTGTTTTTCTTGTTGTCGTCTTTTTACTAGCTTTACGTTTAGTATTATTAGCTCTTTTCTTATTAGTAGTTTTAGTAGTAGTTTTCTTACTAGGTGTCTTTTTCTTTTCTTCTTTTTTAGGAGTACTCTTAATTTGTTTTTCATGAGGAGTACTTTTAACTTCTACAATAAGAGCTTTATTTTCAACTTTATTATTAGCAAGAGTTTTAGTTTCTTTTTTCTTATCGATAAAATATTGCATAATTAAAAGAGCAATAAAAGTAAATAAGAAAACAAAATAAGCTGAAATTAAACAAATAAAAAATATATCTACTTTATCAAACGTTTTTCCCATAACACCCATTCCTTTAGTTACTATTATATTATAACTTTTCAAAAAATAATAGATAAAAAATGTCAAATAATAAAGAAAATTTGACATTTTTTGTGAAGATATAAAAAAATTAGTTTAAAATATGATAAAATAATTAAGAAAGTAGGTATGGAATGAAAAATAAAATAGTCTTAAAAATATTTTTCTTTTTAACATTATTTTTATTTAATGTCATGTTTTGCCATGCTGAAATATATCGAGCTAAATTAACTGGTAATGCCGTTAATTTAAGAAGTGGACCAGGAACAAACTATTCTTCATTAAAAACATTACAAGTTAGTACGGAATATAATATGGTTGATAATACTTTATATCCGGATGAAGGTGGATGTGAATCTGGTTGGTATAAAATTTATTATGAAGCTAGTGCAACGGGATATGTATGTAGTAAATATGTTACAGTTTCTACATTAGTATTTAGCGAAGAAGCTAAAACGGATTGTGAAAGCAAATTAAAAGAAGCAGGTTTTCCAGTTACTTATTGGACTGGTTTATGTAGTTTAAAACAGGTTCATCCTAACTGGGAATTTAGTCCCGTATTTACCGGTCTTGATTGGAGTAGTGCGGTGGAAGCTGAAAGTGCTTGTGGTAAAAGTTATATAGCGAGTAGTATTCCAACCAATATTGATAGTACGTGTAAAAATGAATATACCAAAACTTGGTATCCAGCCTCATCAACCGCAGTAGCATATTATATGGACCCTCGTAATTGGTTTTCCGAAAATACTATTTTTCAATTTGAATATTTAAAATATAGTGATGTTTTAAAAGATAAATATGTTGAGGCTGCAAATAATATAATTAAAAATGCTGAATTTTATAAATATCATATTGGTTTAGGTAATAATTTAGGTGAAATAATTAATCAAGCATCTTTACAAGCCAATATTAGTCCAATATTTGTTAGTAGTAGAATATTACAAGAACTAGGTAATCAAACATCTTTATATAATCTATATAGTGGGGTATATAGTGCTCAAAATAATGAATTTTTAGGATATTATAATTTCTATAATTTTGGTGTCACAGATTGTTGCGCTACTAGTAGAGGTGCCACAATTTGTGGTCTTGAATATGCTAAAAAGAATAGTTGGAATAGTGTTTATAATGCTATTTATGGTGGAGCCAGTCAAATTGCTGCTTCTTATATTGCTGTCGGTCAATATAATGGTTATTTACAAAAATTTAATGTTGTACCTGTTCAAAGTTCAAAATTATATGGTCACCAGTATATGACTAATGTGGCAGCACCATCAAGTGAAGCTAAAACAACATATAATTCTTATAAAAATTTAGGAGTTTTAGATAGTGCTTTTGTTTTTTATATCCCTGTTTATAATAAAATGGATAATTCATTTTATGCTGGAGGAAGTGGAGCAGTAGATACTCCAGATGATCCTAATACTAAAACGACATTAGATATTAATACTATAGTTGTTAGTAGTGGTTATAAATATCAAAGTAATCTTATAAGTGGAATACCTTCAAATACTGATGTAAATATTGTTAAAGGTAATTTAGAAAGTATTGCTGGTTCTGGTAATGTTATGATTAAAAATAAAGATGATGTTCTTGTAAGTGATGGTTTAATTGGTACAGGATTTAAAATAACTATTAAAAATCAAGATTCAGAAGCAACTTTAACAGTTGTTATTAATGGTGATACATCAGGTGATGGTATAATTAATGCCTTAGATTTATTACAAGTTCAAAAAAATATATTAGGAACATATGAATTAAGTGGTGTCTATCAAAATGCTGGAGATACATCTGATGATGGTAACGTTAATGCGCTAGATTTATTACAAATTCAAAAAAGTATTTTAGGCACATATACAATTAATTATTAAGGAGGAATACATGAAAAAATATTTAAAAATCTTATTAATTAGTATTTTATTATTACCTATAATGGTAAATGCAGCATCAGGTAAAATTACTGTTAGTAGTACAAGTACAGTTGTAGTAGGTAATAAAGTTACAGTAACAGTTAATTTAACAGGTAGTGATATTGGTAGTTGGGAAATGACTTTAAATTATGATAAAAGTTATTTACAATTAACTAATTCATCAGCAGAAGCTGGTGGAACGGTTATGGTTAATTCATCTTCTAAAGCTATTACATCTAAAAAATATACTTTTACTTTTAAAACTTTAAAAAAGGGAAACACTACTGTTTCAGTTAAAGGTTATGAAGCATATGCTTTTTCAGATATGCAAGAAATAAATTTAACTAGTAGTGGTAAAACAATTAAAATTATTACCCAAGATGAATTAGAAGCTAGTTATTCTAAAGATAATAATTTAAAAAGTTTAAGTGTTGAAGGATATGAACTTGATAAGCCATTTGCTAAAGATACTTTAAATTATAGTGTTACAGTTCCAGAAGGTACTAAAAGTGTTAAAATAAATGCTCAAGAAAACGATAGTAAAGCTAGTGTTAGTGGTGATGGTGATGTTAATGTTACTGAGGGTGCTAATACTTTTAAAATTGTTGTAAGAGCAGAAAATGGTAGTGAAAAAACATATACTTTAGTAGTTAATGTTATTGATCAAAATCCCATTAATGTAACTATAAATGATTTAAATTATACGGTTATTAAATTAAGAGATAATTATGAATGTCCGGATGCTTTTAATGAAAGTAGCGTAACAATTAATGATTTAGAAATTCCATCTTGTTATAATGAAAACTTAAACTATCAATTAGTGGGTTTAAAATTAGAAGATGGTACAATTGAAAACTATATTTATAATAATGGTAAATATGATAAATATAATGAAATAATAGGTACTAGTTTAAAATTAATAATTTTAGACTATAATGGTAATATTGAAGGTTTAGAAAAAACAACTTTAGAAATAAATGAAAATAAATATCCTGTATTTAAAACAAGTAATTCTCATAATTATGTAGTTTATGGTATTAATGTTGAAACAGGTAAAAAAGATTTTTATAATTATGATACAATTAATAAAACATTTACTTTATATGATAATAGTAATTTAAAAGATGTTTTACAATTAAATAAAATGTATTTATATATAATTATTGCATTTGCAGCATGTTTATTCTTTGCAATTATTTGTGTTATATCATTACTTAATAATAAGAAAAAGATTCAAAGATTATTAAAAGAAACTAAACGTAAAATGGATGAATTACAAGAAGAAAGATTAAGAGAAGAAGAAGAAAAACAAAAAGAAGAAGTTAAAGAAGTAAAGAAACCTAAAAAGAAAAAGAAAAGTAATAAAAAAGTAGAAAAAGATAGTGATGAAAATCATGAAGATGAATAAATTTATTAAAGAATTAATTCCCTATATTATTGTCATTATTATAGTTATTCTAATAAGAACATTTATTGTTACTCCGGTTATTGTTAATGGTGATAGTATGAAACCAACATTAAATGAAAATGAAATATTACTATTAAATAAATATGATAAAGAATATAAACGTTTTGATATAGTAGTATTAGATAAATCAGTGGAAGGAGATAATCTTATTAAAAGAATTATTGCTCTTCCTAATGAAACATTAGAATATAAAGATGAAAAATTATATATTAATGATAAAGAAATAACTGATAAATTTAATTTTGGAACAACTAAAAAGATAGATAGAGTAACTTTAGGAGAAGACGAATATTATGTTATGGGAGATAATCGAAGTATATCACTAGATAGTAGAATATTAGGTAAAATAAATAAAACTCAAATTGAAGGTAAAGTAAATTTTACTTTGTTTCCTTTTAATAAATTTGGAAAAATTAAATAAGTCAAGTTCAATACTTGATTTTTTAATATATAAATTTTATAATTTTAATAGATAATAGAAGTGTAGGTTGTATAATATGAATAGTATTGTAGAAAAATTTAAATTAAAAAAACTCTTATTATTAGTAGTAATAACAATATTATGTTGTGTAGTATTAGTTATTCATAATACGAAGGCAGAATCAGCCAAACCAGCAAATGAGGCTTTTGAAGATTATAATTTTTATATGGAAATTATCGATAAATATAATTATATAAATAAAAAAAGTTACGAATATAATCATAATTTGACAGATGAAGAATTATCAACAATAACTGAATTAAATGCTGGCACAGGAACAAGTTCCATGTCACCGATAATATCAATTAAGGGAATAGAAAAATTAACTAACTTAGAAGATTTTAGACTTCAAAATAGTTTAACTAATAAAATGGATTTTTCAAAAAATTTAAATTTAGATACTTTAGTATTAGATATAAATCAATTAGAAAATTTAGATGTCACAAAAAACGAAAATTTAAGATTATTAAATATAGGAAGTAATAGAATATCTAATATTGATTTGACTAATAATTTAAAATTAGAAAGATTAGAAGCTTATTATAATAAAATTACCTCAATGAATGTTACAGCGAATAAGAAATTAAAATATATAAATTTAACACATAACCCAATTAGTAATATTGATTTAAGTCAAAATAGTGAATTAATGGAAATAGATTTTGAATCAACTAATATAACTCAATTAGACATTAGAAATAACACTAATTTAATTAACTTAGATTTGGATAATAATAATATTAATACTCTAGATTTATCTTTTAATAATAGATTACAATCATTACATTTAAAAAATAATAATTTAACTAATTTAGATTTATCACATAATAATGATATTACCCAAATGTATGTTGATGGAAATCATTTAATGTCATTAGATATGAGTAATATGAACCCTATATATTGGAACGATGAATATATTGGAACTCAAACAATAGATTTACCTGTAAAAGTAGTAAGTAATAATTATTCTTTGAATTTAAAAGAACATGATAATAATTTAAATCCAGAAAGAGTAACTATAACAACTGATAATGTAAATTATGATAATAAGACAGGTATTATAACATTTTCAAATAAAATAGATACTATAAGTTATAAATATAATACTGGAATTAATGATGTACATATTATAGTTAATGTTTCATTAAAATATCCAACAAAACTTAATAGTTTTTATATAGGTAATACTGCTAATGATGTATATACAAATTCATTAAATGTAAACATTCATTTAGAATCTGAAAATAGTAATGCCACTCATTATTGTATTAGTACAGAAAATAATAGTGAACATTGCGACTGGAAATCTTATCGTGCAAGTGCAACATATACCCTAACTCCTGGTGATGGTGAAAAAACACTATATGCATTCATCAAAAATAGTGATGGTTTGATTTCAAATGCTAAAAGTGATAGTATTATCTTAGATACAACTAAACCAGTAGTTCAAAGTGTATATATTGGAGGAAGTAATAATCCTGTTTATGCGACTAACACTAGTTCAAATATTTATTTTACATATCAAGATAGTGATGTAGCAAGTTATTGCATAAAAGATACTAATGACAATAGTAATTGTACATGGAATAATGTTACAAGTAATACTATGACTATTCCATATACTTTAACAAGTAATAATGGTAATAAAGTAGTATATGTTTTTCTAAAAGATAGAGCAGGTAATATTTCTTTAGGTAAAGAAGATACCATAATTTTAGATACAATAAATCCAACAATTGATAAATTCTATATTGGTGGAAGTAATAATCCAGATGTAATTACCGATAATAATACTAATATTTATTTAAGTTGGCAAGATGAAGATGTAGCTAGTTATTGTATTAAAACGGAAAATGATATTAGTGATTGTGTATGGAATAATGTAAATGGTAAAAGTATTAATGCTTCTTATAATGTAGATGAAGTAAATGGAACAAAAACATTATATGCTTTTATTAAAGATAAAGCTGATTTAGTATCAAGTGTAAAAAGTGATACTGTATTATTAGATTCTAAAAAACCAATAATAGATATCTTTTATATAGGAGGAAGAACTAATCCAGAAGAAATTGGAGATACAAATACAATAGTTTACTTAAAATGGAGTGATACTGATGTTGTTAAATATTGTATAAATACTGAAAATAACGCCAATAATTGTACATGGAATAATACATCTAATCAAGAAGTAGAAACTGAATATATTTTACCAGGAGTTAATGGTGAAAAAACATTGTATGCTTTTCTGAAAGATTCATCAGGTTTAATATCAAATGGTAAAAGCGATACAATAACTCTAAATTCAACAAAACCATTAATAAAAAGTTTTGCTATTAATAATAATGCTAAATATACAACAAATAAAGAAATTAGTTATAAGTTAATAACTGAAGAAAATAATATTGTAAGTTATTGTATTAATACTGTTAATAGTAGTAATAATTGTAATTGGATTAATAATAGTAATCAAGAAATAAATGGTAATTATACATTAAATAATCCAGATGGTAATAAAACATTATATGTATATTTAAAAAATAATTTAGATGTTATTTCTAATGTAGCAAGCGATAGTATTATTTTAGATACAACTAAACCAATAATTGATGAATTCTTTATTGGAGGAGTTGATAATCCAACATATATAAATAATAAAAATACTACTATATATAGTGTATTTAAAGATTTAGATGTTGTAAGTTATTGTATTAATACAATTAATGATAGTAATAATTGTACATGGAATACTATTTCTAGTAATAAAATAAATACAAATTATACTATTTCTAATAATGATGGTAATATAACATTATATTTATTCTTAAAAGATGAAGCAGGTTTAATATCTAATTCTAAAAGTGATAATGTTATATTAGATACTGAAAAACCAACAGTAAAAGATTTCTATTTTGGAAATACTACTGTTAGTAATGAAAAAATATTATTAGAAATAACTATTACAGAAGATGATGTTATTAGCTATTGTGTTAGTGATAAAAATAATAGTAATAATTGTAAATGGAAAGAAGTTACAAGTAAAAATATTAAAGAAGAATATATATTAACTGGTGGTAATGGTGAAAAATCAATATATGTATATCTAAAAGATAAAGCTGGAAATATTACAAGTTCTAAAGAATTAAAAATAACATTACAAAAAAGTAATGTTGGAAGTAGTGTAGATAATAATTTAAATGAAAATGAAGCAGATAAACCACTTAATAATAGTCCTCAAACTGGTAGTTTAGAAATAAGTATACTAATTATTCTACTTGCTATAACATCAATATATTGTTTTATTAAATTTAAGAAAAAGAATTATATATTTAAAGTATAATTTAAGATAAAGAAGGTTAATAAATCTTCTTTTCTTTTTAATATTAATGGGGTATAATAAAAATAGGTGTTTTAAATGAAGTGGATAATTAACGAGTACAATATATTAGAAATATTAATAGTTACTTTTTTAGCTAGTGTCATTTTAGTTCCAGTAGCTAAAAAAATTGCTAATCATGTTGGAGCAATTGATATTCCCAACGAAAGAAAAGTTCATACTAAACCAATGCCAAGATTAGGTGGGCTTGCTATTTATGGAGCTTTTTTAACTGGATATATCTTTTATGGAGAATTATCAACCCAAATGATATCAATCTTAATTGGCTCATTTATTATCCTACTAGTTGGTATATTTGATGATATTAAACCAATTAAAGCACGTTATAAATTTTTAGTTCAAGTTATTGCGGCTTTAATTGTCGTTATTTATGGTAAAATGTATTTTGAAGAAGTTACTTTTTTATGGATTCAACTAAGATTTAATAGAATTATTAGTTATATCTTATCTACTTTTTTTATTGTTGCTATCTCTAATGCAATTAATTTAATTGATGGGTTAGATGGACTTGCAGGAGGCGTTAGTACAATTTATTTTTTAACAATTAGTATTATAGCTTATATTTTACATAAAACAGGCGGGTTAGATATTATATTATCTTTAATTATGTTAGGAGCTTCTTTAGGTTTTTTAATTTGGAACTTTCCTCCGGCTAAAATATTTATGGGTGATTCCGGTAGTTTATTTTTAGGCTTTATGATTTCTGTTACAGCATTAATGGCTTATAAAGTTGCTACTTTAACAACATTAGTAATTCCCATAACAACTTTAGCTATTCCTATATTTGATACTATCCTTGCTATATTTAGAAGATTACTTAAACATGAAAGTATAGGTACACCAGATAAAGAACATTTTCATCATCAGTTATTAAAACTTAAATTTTCACCACGAGTAAGTATTTTAATTATTTATGGTATAAATTTATTATTTTCTATAGTATCAATTTTATATATTACTAATCATAATAAATCATCAATCGTTTTATACTTATTATTAATGTTATTTTTATTATTTATTATATTAAAAACTGATATATTATATAAACATAAGGAGAAGAAGAAAAAATGAAAATATTTGTAACAGGTTGTACAGGTTATATTGGAAGTCATACATGTGTTGAGTTATTAAATGCAGGTTATGAAGTAGTTGGCCTTGATAATTTTAGTAATAGTAAAAGAGAAGTATTAGATAAGATTAAAGAGATTACTAATAAAGAAATTAAATTTTATGAAGGAGATATGTTAGATGAAAATATCCTTGATAAAATTATGAATGACAATAATATTGATATAGTAATTGATTTTGCAGCTTTTAAAGCCGTAGGAGATAGTGTTGAACATCCAATTAGTTATTATATTAATAATGTTAGTAGTGTTCTTACATTAATAAAAGTAATGCAAAAACATAATGTTAAAAAGTTAATATTTAGTAGTAGTGCGACTGTATATGGTAAACAAGAAATAATGCCGATAACTGAGGATATGCCCGTTGGTAATACTACAAATCCATATGGAACAAGTAAATTATTTGTAGAACATATTTTAGAAGATTTGTGTGCATCAGATAATGAATTCAAAGTTATAATTTTTAGATATTTTAATCCTGTTGGAGCTCATAAATCTGGTTTAATTGGTGAAAATCCTAATGGTATTCCAGCTAATTTAATGCCTTTTATAGCTAAAGTTGCTACTAAAGAATTAGAATGTTTAAATGTTTTTGGTAATGATTATAATACACCTGATGGTACTGGTGTAAGAGATTATATCCATATTGTTGATTTAGCTAAAGCTCATCTTTCAGGAATTCAAAAGTTAAATGAAATAAAAGGTGGTTTATTAATTTATAATTTAGGAACAGGACATGGATATAGTGTCTTAGAAATGATAAATACTTTTGAAAAAGCTAATAATGTCAAAATTAATTATAAAATTGCGCCAAGAAGAAGTGGCGATATTGATGTTTGTTTTGCTGATTCATCTAAGGCTCAAAAAGAATTAAATTGGACAGCAACTTTGGATTTAGAAGATATGTGCAAAGATGCTTATAATTTTGTCATAAAAAACAAATAAAATGTAAAAGTCCTTTGATTTTCGTGAAATGAATAATTATATATGCAACTTTTGCTATAAAGAATAAATAAATGATTATACTAAATATAGTAAATAAAGTGTTTACTATATTTTTTATTTAATTGTATTATAATAATTATTATTATATAATTAGTTAAGAGGGCAGTTATGAAATTAAGTAAGAAAAAAGTAAAAAAAGCAAAAAAAATGATATCAATAATTATAGGATTAATACTTTTTGTTTTAATGTTAATAAATACATATTTAATTGTTAAATATAATGTTTTACCAGTTAAATATTTAATATTATATACAATTATAATTATATTAATTCCTTTATTTATAATATACGCAACTATTTTTAGGAGACCTAAAAAGTCTTTTCGATGTTTTTTTAATGTCTTAGAAATTATTTATATAATAGTATTATTAATTGCTTTTATTTATTTAAATCAAACATTTAATTTCTTAGATAAATTTACTAATGGTTATGATTATGAAACTAAGAATTATTATGTTATAGTAGCTAAAGATTCTAAAATAAATAAAATAGATGGATTAAATAATAAAAAAATAGGTTTTGCTAAAAATACTGATACAAGTATTGATAAAGCAATTACTGAATTAGAAGATAAAATTAAATATGAACTTGTTGAAAAAAATACTTATAATGAGTTATTTGCATCTTTAGAAAATAAAGAAATAGATGCCATATTAATGATAGATAGCTTATATAACTTATTAACTGAAGACGATGAAATATTACGAAGTAATATTAAAATACTATATCAATTTAATATAAAAGAAAAAATTAAAGAAATTGGAAAAGATGTTAATGTAACTGAAGAACCTTTTAATATTTATATTTCTGGTATTGATTCTTATGGTAAAGTTACAGATAAAGGACGTAGTGATGTTAATATTTTATTGAGTGTTAATCCCAAAACTCATAAAGTATTAATGATTAATATTCCAAGAGATTATTATGTTAAATTAAGTGGTGGTATTAATCAAATGGATAAACTTACTCATGCTGGTATCTATGGTGTTGATGTTAGTGTTGGTACAATTGAGAATCTATTAGATATTGAAATTAATTATTATGTAAAAGTTAATTATAATGCGGTAATTAGATTAGTTGATGCATTAGGTGGTGTCGATGTTTACTCTGAATATAACTTTAGTAGTGCCGATTATCATTATAAGATAGTTAAGGGTTATAATCATGTTGATGGAAAGATGGCTTTAGATTTTGTTAGAACTAGAAAGGCTTTTGTAGAGGCAGACAGAGTTAGAGGTGAAAATCAACAACGTATGATTGAAGCCATTATGAAAAAAGCAAATTCACCAAAAATATTAGTTAAATATGGGGATATATTAGAAGCTTTAGATGGAACATTTACAACAAATGTTAGTACTGAAAAAATTATGAGTTTAGTTAATATGCAACTTGATAAAATGCCAACATGGGAAACTAAATCAATTAGTTTAAATGGTACTGATGGAAGTGGAATCACTTATAGTGTTCCAGGTATGGAATTGTATATTATGAATCCTGACGAAGAAACAATAAATGAAGCAAAAGAAGAAATTGATCAAATGATGGAATTTGGTACATTTAAAGAGTAATAGTTAAGTTTACGATGGAGGTTTGCAATGAATATTTTAAAAATGATGGCGTAATGTAAATTTCTATGATATAATCTATTATAAATTGCAAAAAATGAGGTGGGATTAATGGAAGAAAATAAATTTTCAGTTTTAATGTCAATATATATTAAAGAAAATGCTGAATTCTTTGATAAAAGTCTTGAAAGTATATTAGATACTCAAACAATAAAACCTACAGAATTAGTTTTAGTAAAAGATGGTCCTTTAACTAAAGAATTGGATAAAGTTATAAATAAATATTTAAAAAAATATCCAAAAATTATTAAAGTATTTTCTTTAAAAGAAAATCAAGGTTTAGGTAAGGCTTTGCAATATGGTTTGTTGCAATGTAAGTATGATTTAGTTATGAGGATGGATAGTGATGATATTTCTTTGCCTGATAGATTTAAAAAAGAACTTGAGTTTATGAATAACAATCCGGATATTTCAGTAGTTGGAGGATATATAGAGGAATTTGAAGAAAATATTAACGAAGAAAAAAGACTTAAGATAATGCCGATAACATATGAAGATGAATTAAAATATGCTCGTTTTAGAAATCCTTTAAATCATGTTACGGTTTGCTTTAGAAAAAAAGATGTTTTAGAAGTAGGTAATTATCAACCATTAGATTACTTAGAAGATCATTATTTATGGTCTAGATTATTAGTAAATAAAAAGAAAATAGCAAATATTCCTGAAGTTTTAGTTTATGTTCGTATTGGAAATGGATTTAATAAAAGAAGAGGTAATAAAAAGTATATAAAAGGCTGGAAATTTTTACAAAATTATTTATATGAAAATAAATTTATCAATTTTTTTGAGAAATGTAGAAATCTTTTAGGTATGTATACTATAGTGTATGTTCCACCTTTTGTTAGAGATTTTTTATATAAAAATATATTGAGAAAGAAAAATTAATTTATGGAACCAATATTATCAATTATAACACCTTATTATAATAGTAAAAGGTATATAGAAAGATTTTTAAATTCTTTAGAAAATCAAAGCTCTCAAAATTTTGAATTAATAATTATTGATGATCGTTATAGTGAAGAAGAATTTAATTATTTAAAAAAAATAATAAAGAAATATAATTTTAATTATCATATTTATCGAAATAGAAAAAATGAAGGCCCCGGAAATACTAGAAACTTCGGTATAAAAAAAAGTAAAGCTAAATATATAACTTTTGTTGACTCCGATGATTATGTAACCAATAATTTTGTGAAAGAAATTGAAAAAATAATATTAACAGATAAATATGACTTAGTTTTGTTTGATTATTTTAGTATTGCTAATAATAAAATTAAGTCTCAAAGTTCTTTAGCTACAACAGAAACTGAACCAAATATTTCGTTTGCTATGGCATTATCGAAAGGAATGTGTTGGGGAAAAGTTTATCGTAATGAAATCATTAAAAAGTATAATCTTTGGTTCCCGGATTTAATGCGTAGTGAAGATTTAGCATTTACAAAAATTTATATGAATAAGTGCAAAAATTGTTATTATTTAAAAGAAAATTTATATTATTATTTTACATCAAATAGTGATTCTCTAATGCATCGCAAAGACACATTAGATATTTCTAATAATATTTCAGCTTTTAATTATATTAAAGAAAATACAAATAATAAAGATGCAGCAGAAATGATTTTTTTACGAGAATATTTATATTTAATAGTACAAATTATGATAATAAAGGATTATAATATAAAAGATATTTTAAAATTTATTGATGATTCATTATTGATGTATCCCCAATGTTTTGAAAATCCATATTTAAAATATCAGCCAATATATATAAGAATTATATTAAATATGATCAAAAAAAGATTTATTTTTCCATTAAAATTTATATTTAAATTAAAAAAGTAGGTGATTTACAAAATGAATAATGATTTTTTAAAAATAAAAGTTCCATTAATAATTTATTTATTTATTCTTTTATTTTTACCTCCAATAGTAAAAGATATTAATATATTAATATTTATATCATGTTTTTCAAGTATTGTAATAATATTAAAATATTTAAAAAAAGCTATTAAATTAATTTTTTCTAAAGGAATAATGAGTATATTAGCTATTTTAATTATCTATTATTTATGGTACTTTATTGTTGTTTTAGGAAACAATTTATTTAATAGTCATCCTTTTAATTTATATAATTTTTTAATAACATCCTATTCCATGTTTTTAGTAGTACCATTAATTTTTATTTGTATTATTCATATTTTAATTTATACTAGAGAAAAACAAATTGAATTTTATGAAATTGTAGAATGTATTATATATGCTGGATTAATTCAAGCATTTATTGCAATATTATGTTTCATATTACCGCCATTTAAAACTTTTTTAATTAACATAATGTATTATAATACTGGAGATAAATTATTTTTGAATCAATATTATTTGGAAAGACGTTTTTTTGGCTTTTCAAATAATTTATTAGACTCATATGGATATGGAACTGGTATTTTAGCAGTGATACCATTATTTCATTCTATAAAAAATGGAAAAAAATGGTTAATAACTGTTCCATTCCTTTTAATGATTCCCCTTTTAAACTCTAGAACAGGATTAGTTATATTTGCAACTGGATTTATTATTTGGATCTGTTACTTGATTAAATCTAATGAGATAGCTAATTATTATAAAATTTTAGGTTGGTTAATGGTCTGCTTTGGAGTAATTGTTTTTATTGTTAGTATTTTTTATCCAGCTATAATTAATTGGATTTTAAATGACTTTTTATCATTCTTAAATATTTCTTCAGGAACTGCCAATGTTTTATTTAGTAAAAATTTTTGGCGTTTACCTTCATTAATTGGTATCATTTTTGGATTAGGTGTAACTATTGCGGGTTATGGAAAACTAGGTCCTATATTACATTTTACATCTGATGTTGGTTATATAAATGAAATATGGAAAACTGGTATAATTGGTCTTTTAATTCTATTATATTTACTTTTTAAACTTGAAAAACAAAATATAGAAAACATTAAAAAAGATTATAAATATTTTGTTATATTTCTATTAATAAGTACGCTTATAGCCAATGTAAAATTTTATGTTTTTTCTTGTGGATCTGGTATGGTATTAATTATGTTATTTTATGTAATTACTTTGCCAAACGAACAGTTAATTAAACTAAAAACTAAAAATAAAAATCCTAAAAAGAAGATATCGATTATAATTCCTATTTATAATGTTGCTGATTATTTACAAAGATGTTTAGATAGTGTAGTTAATCAAACTTATAAAAATATAGAAATAATTCTTGTTAATGATGGTTCTCCTGATAATTCTGAAGAAATATGTAAACTATATTTCAATGATAAAAGAGTAAAATATATAAAACAAAAAAATGCTGGATTAAGTGCTGCTAGAAATACAGGAATTGAAAATGCTAGTGGGGATTATTTAGTATTTATTGATAGTGATGACTACGTTAATATTCATTTTATAGAAAGTTTATATAATACGATATCAACAACTAATGCTGATATGGCAATTTGCAATTATAAAAAGGTTTTTGATGGTAATCATGATATAAATGAAAAGTCAAATAATAATGAAATTTTAATTCTAGATAATGACTTAAAATATCAAAACTTATATAATGACAAGAAAACGATTATGACTGTAGCTTGGAATAAGATTTATGATAAAAAGATGTTTAATAATATTAGATATCCTAATGGTAAATATCATGAAGATGAATATATAGTTTGTGAGTTATTTAAAAAAGCTAAAAAAATTGCTTATATTGATAATAAATATTACTATTATTATCAAAGGGAAAATAGTATAACTGGAAAATATAATTTAAAAAATTATGATGTTTTAGAAGCTTTTCATAGAAAATTGCAATTTTTTGAAAATATTGATGAAAAAGAATTATATGGTAAAGCACTATATGATTATTATTATCAATTGATTTATCAAAGAAAAATGTTAGAGAAAAACTTTAGTGGTAAAGATGATTTAGTGTCTGAAATAAATAGTAATATTAAAAAATATCGTAAAAATTTTATATTAGATTTTAATATTCCATTTTTAAAGAAAATAAAAATATTATTCATGGTACTTAACATTTTATAAGACTATTTAAACGTTAGGAAAGGAAATCAAGCAACTTTTAAAAAAGATAAATATATGAATTGCCCCTTAAAGTAGTCATCAATAAAAAGACTAAAAAAATATGATAAAATACATTTTTGAAAGAAGGTGTATTTTTCTTATGTCTTAAAATATCAAAAATTTAATAAATATTCTAATAATTCAAAAAAAGAAACTTGATTATTTTAAAATTTAAGAAAGAAAAGTTAAAACTTTTAATATAATATAAAAAGATAATTATATATATAAATATTATTAAAATTTTAATTAACATAAAATTAAATAATTAAAAATAAATTAAAATAATTCTTTTCTTTAAAATTAATATAGTTTATAATGTATTTAGGAGTTGGTATGATGGAAAAAATAAAAGTTAAGAAAAAATATACGTTTGGAGCTATTGTAGTAGGATTAATTTTGGCTATAGCTCTTGGATTGGGTGTTTTATTTTTATTAAAAGATGAAGAAAAACCATCAGTTGAAATTAAAGATAAAGAGCCGCAAAAAGAAAAGAGTGTAAAAATAGTTGATTTAACAAGTAATAAACGTCCGATAGCTGTTATGATTAATACTCATAATGCAGCATTGCCTCAAGTAGGTTTAAATAGTGCCTTTATTGTTTATGAATTAATGGTTGAAGGCGGAATAACAAGAATGATGGCTTTATATGAGCAAGATTTTAATGAAACTAAAATTGGCTCTATTCGTAGTTCAAGACATAATTATCTTGATTATGCTATGGAAAATGACGCTATTTATGTTCATTGGGGTGGTTCAGTTCCAGCATATAATGATTTAGACAAATTAAATATTGATCACCTTGATGGTATGGTTTATGGTGGAAAATACTTTACAACTGATAAAACATTAAATCGTTCTCTTGAACATACAAGATTTTCATCTAGTGATATGATAAGAGAAGGAATTGAAAAACTTAAATTAAGAACAACAACTGACAATGGTTATTTATTAAATTATACAGCTGATATAGTTGATTTATCTTCTAAAGAAGGAAGCAGTGTTGCTAATAATGTAGCAATTAAATATTCTAGCTATCGTACAGCTGAATATGAATATAATAGTGAAGAACAAGTATATTATCGCAGTATGAATGGTAAAAAACATACTGATTTGCTAACTGGTGAGCAATATCATTTTAAAAATATAATAGCTTATGCAGTTCAATATGATAGTTATCAAGGTGAAAAATGGCGTGATTTAAAAAATATTGGAACTGGTGAAGGCGTTTATATTACTAACGGATATAGTATTCCAATTATATGGACAAAAGAATCAAGAGAATCTAAAACTAAATATACATATTTAGATGGTACGGAAATCGATGTATCTGATGGTAATACTTTTATTCAAATATATCCTACTGATGGTAGTATAACAATCGAATAGTAACAATAAGAATTACTTAGGCATATACTTTAATAGAGGTGTAATATGTTAAGTGATTCTTTTTTTAATAAAGTAGAGAAAAAAACTAAAGTAGATAAAAATACAATTATTGGTTTAGCTGAAAAATTACAAAAAGGTAATATGAAAGATGAACAAACATTAAGAGAAGTAATTGATACATTAAGTAAAATGACAGGTAAAAAAATATCTAAAGAACAAAGTGATAAAATAATAGCGAAAGTTGTCGATGGAAATGTTCCTAAAAATATTGATAAAATGTTTTAATATTCTTGCATAATTATTTATTTTGTGATAATATCTATTATAGAATAAAGAGGTGCTTATAAGTGAAAGAATTTTTAGATAAATTATACAGTTATGAAAATTTTGGCTTATGGCTAATGATTTCAATAATTATATTAGTATTACTATTTATTGTAATATTATTTTTGGGTAAAAAAGATAAGAAAAACAGAGAAATTGAAGCGACTAGAAAGTTACAACAATTAAATGATGAAAATGCTTTTAAAGAAGAATCAAAAGTTGATACTGTTGAAACAAAAGAAGTTAAACAAGAAGAACCAGTTGTTAATTTAAATGATAAACCTTTAGAAGCACCATTAATTAATAACGTTGAAGTTAATAATGTTGAAGTAAAACCTGAAGTTCCAGTTCAAGAAGAAGCACCAATAATTAGTTTAAATGAACTTGATAAAAAGAATGAAGAATTAAATCAAAATAATGAAATTACTAAAGAATTTACTGCTCCAATTTTAGATGCAATTCAAGAAGAAATTAAATTACCTGATATCGAAATATCAAACGCTAATGAAGTAAATAACAATAATGATAATATTGAAATGCCTAAAATTAATGAAACTAATAATATTAATGTTGAGATGCCTAAAGAAGAAATTGATAAAACTTTAGAAATGCCTTTATTATTTAATGAAGAAGCTGAACTTAATGTTGGAATGCAAGATAATAACAATAAAGAAGTAGTAAATGATACAAAAGAAGAAATTTTACCAGAAATAAAAGTTCCAGAATTTGATTTAGATAGTGTTATTAATGAAATAACTCAAGAAATTAAAATACCACAAGGAAATAGAGAAGTATTTAGTTCAGTATATACTAAAGAAGAAAATAATAATAAAGAAGAAGAAATGGAAGTTACTTTACCTGAATTAAAAAATGTTAATGATAGAGCAAAGGCACCTACTAGTGATGAATTAGATTTTGAACTTCCAACTCTAAAAAAAGAATATACTGAAAAAGAAGAAAAATTAGAAATACCAAAACTTAATAATTATAATATTGATAATATATCTGGTGAATATTATAATATAAATCGTTAAGAGGTTATAATGACTTCTTTTTTTGTAAAGAAATGTCTATGTTTAGTTGCTACCCAAAAATTCTTATGATACAATGGTTATGGTGAATAGATATGGCAAAATATGATGAATCATCAATCAAAATACTTGAAGGATTAGAAGCAGTTAGAAAAAGACCTGGTATGTATATTGGAAGTACCGATAAAAGAGGACTTCATCATTTAGTATGGGAAATTGTTGATAATGGTATCGATGAAATTATTAATGGCTATGGTAATTATATAAAAATTTTATTACATAAAGATGGTAGTATTACTATTGCAGATAATGGACGTGGTGTTCCAATTGGTATGCACGAAAGTGGTATGTCTACTCCCGAAGTAATTTATACCATTTTACATGCTGGTGGTAAATTTGAAGAAGGAAACTATAAAGTAAGTGGTGGACTTCATGGTGTAGGTGCATCAGTTGTTAATGCTTTAAGTGCCAAAATGGATGTTATTATTTATCGTGATGGTTTAATTTCTAATATTAGATTTGCTGATGGTGGTAAAGTTGAATCACCCCTAAAAACAATTGGTAAAACTAATAAAACAGGAACAGTTGTAACATTTATGCCTGATTATAATATATTTAAAAATTGTAATTTTTCATATACAACTATTTGTGAAAGAATGCAAGAAAGTGCTTTTTTAATTCCTAGTGTTACTATTGAAGTCATTGATGAAGAAAATAATCGTACAAATAAATATCATTATGAAGAAGGACTTACTAATTTCATTGAATTTATTAATGAAGATAAAAATCCATTACATAAAGTTTTAAATTTTACTGGTTCTAAAAATGGTATTGAAGTTAATATTGCAATGCAATATACAGATACTTATAATGAAAATATTATATCTTTTGTTAATAATGTTAAAACAAGTGATGGTGGTACTCATGAAGTTGGATTTAAAACCGGTATTACTAAAGCTTTTAATGATTATGTTAAAATGAATAATTTACTTAAAGGTAAAGATAATACTTTTGAAGGTTCAGATGTAAGAGAAGGTTTAAGTGCCGTTATAAATTTAAGAATTCCTGAATCTAGTTTACAATTTGAAGGTCAAACTAAAGGTAAATTAGGTACTCCAGAAGCAAGAAGTATTACAGAAAGTATTACCTATGAAAATATTAAATTTTATTTAGAAGAAAATAAAGAAGTAGCGTTAAATATTGTTGAGAAAGCAAGTAAAAGTAAAGTTGCTAGAGAAGCAGCGAGAAAAGCAAGGGAAGATGCTCGAAATGGTAAAGGTAAAAATAAAATTGAAAGAAATTTATCACAAAAATTAGCTCCAGCATCAGGTAAAAATCCGAAAATAAATGAACTTTTCTTAGTAGAAGGAGATTCTGCTGGTGGTTCAGCTAAAAGTGGAAGAGACCGTAAATTTCAAGCCATATTACCATTAAGAGGTAAAGTTTTAAATGCTGAAAAAACAAGTATTAGTGATATGTTAAAAAATGAAGAAATAAATACAATTATTCATACGATTGGTGCTGGTATTGGTAGTGATTTTATTGTTGAAGATTCTAATTATGATAAAGTTATTATCATGACCGATGCCGATGTTGATGGTTCTCATATTCAAATATTATTAATAACTTTCTTTTATCGTTTTATGCGTCCTTTAATTGAAGCCGGTAAACTTTATATTGCTAAACCCCCTTTATATAAACTTGATTATGGTAAGAAACATTTTTATGCATATAGTGATGAAGAAAGATTTAAAATAGTTTCTGAAAATCCTGGTAAACCCGATATATCAAGAAACAAAGGTTTAGGTGAAATGAATCCCGATGAACTTTGGGATACTACTATGAATCCTGATACTCGTAGTTTAATTAGAGTTAATATTAATGATGTTGCTTTAGCAGAAAAAAGAGTAAATATCTTAATGGGAGATAAAGTAGAGCCAAGAAAAGAATGGATTGAAGAAAATATTGTCTTTACAATGGAAGATAGTTATAGAGTTGAGGGATAATTATGCAAGAAATAGTAAAAAGAATTGAAGATTATGCACTTGAAGAAATTATGGGAGAAAGATTTGCTTCTTACGCTAAAGAAATTATTCAAGATAGAGCAATTCCCGATGTTAGAGATGGACTTAAACCTGTTCAACGAAGAATTCTTTATGCCATGTATAAAGCAGGAAATACTTATGATAAAAAATATTTAAAAAGTGCCGCTACTGTTGGTGATGTATTAGGTAAATATCATCCACATGGTGATTCATCAGTATATGATGCAATGGTTAGAATGAGTCAATGGTGGAAACAAAATGCCATCTTAGTTGATATGAAAGGTAATAATGGTTCAATGGATGGTGATCCAGCTGCTGCTTATCGTTATACTGAAGCAAGACTTTCTAAAATTAGTAATGAATTATTATGTGATTTAGATAAAGAAACAGTTGAGTGGGCACCAAATTTTGATGATCGATTACTAGAACCAACTGTATTACCTGCTAAATTTCCTAATCTACTTGTTAATGGTGCAATGGGAATAAGTGCTGGATATGCAACTAATATTCCACCACATAATTTAGGTGAAATAATTGATGCAACTATAAAAAGAATTGAATCACCAAATTGTCATTTAGATACTATTTTAGAAATTGTTAAAGGACCTGACTTTCCAACTGGTGGTATTGTCTGTGGTAAAGAAGGTATAATTGAAGCTTTTAAAACTGGTAAAGGAAAAGTTATTGTCAAATCAAGATATGAAGTAGTTAAAGAAAAAGGTAAAGAAAAAATTGTTATTACAGAAATACCTTTTGATGTTATTAAACAACAATTAGTTGGTAAAATTGAAGGTATAAGAATTGATAAAAAAATTGAAGGTATTGCTGAAGTAAGAGATGAATCAGATAGAGAAGGTTTAAGAATTGTTATTGATTTAAAAAGTGGTGCCAGTAGTGATTTAATTATTAATTATTTACTTAAAAATACTGATTTACAAATATCATATAGTTATAATATGGTTACTATTGTGAATCGTGCTCCCAAAACTTTAGGCATTCTAGAAATATTAGATGCTTATATTGCTCATCAAAAAGAAGTTATTTTAAGAAGAACTAATTTTGACTTAAAAGTTAAAGAAAAAAGATTACATATTGTTGAAGGTTTAATTAAATGTATTTCAATTTTAGATGAAGTTATTAAAGTTATAAGAGCTAGTAAAAATAAAACTAATGCTATAGATAATTTAGTTAGTGAATTTGACTTTTCTATTGATCAAGCTAAAGCTATTGTTGAATTACAATTGTATCGTTTAACAAATACTGATGTTGTTGAATTAGAAGAAGAATTAGCTAACTTAAGAAAATTAATTGAAGGATTAAAAGCCATAATTAGTGATGAAGAAGCTCTTAAATATGTAATGAAAAAAGAATTAAAAATAATTAAAAAAGAATATGCAGTAGAAAGAAAAACTGAAATAGTTGATGAAATAACTGAAATTAAATTAGATATGCAAAGTATGATACCAAAAGAAAATGTATGTGTAATAGTTACAAATGAAGGCTATATTAAGAAAGTATCAGCTAAATCATATAGTCAAAGTGATGGTGAAACTTTATTAAAACCAGGAGATTATGTTACAAATATTTTTGAAACAACTAGTTTAGATAATATTATTTTATTTACGAATTTAGGTAATTATTTATTTATTCCAATATATAAAATATTTGAAGCTAAATGGAAAGAACTTGGTAAACATATTAGTAATATTGTTCCATTACAAGAAAGTGAAAAAGTTATAAATGCCTTTATTTTAGAAAATAATAAAGTCTTAACTTTATTTACTAAAAATGGTATGGTTAAAAAAGTATTAATGGATGATTTAATTGTTACAAGATATAATAAGACAATGACTGCTATTAAATTAAAAGATGATGATGAACTTGTAAGTGTTACTTATAATGATACAGATACGATTATTGTTACAAATAATGGTTATTATTTACATTATAGTTCTAATGAAATACCTATTGTTGGTCCAAAAGCTAGTGGAGTAAAAGGTATTAAACTAACTGATGATTATGTTATTAATGGTAGTTGTTATAACATTAATGCTGAATATTTAACAATCTTTACTAACAATAATACATCTAAGAGAATAAAGATAAGTGAATTAAAAGAATTAACTAGAGCTAAAAAAGGTAATATGTTAATTAAGAAAAATAAAACAGTAGATTATAAAATTTTATTTGCTTATATTACTAATAGTAGAGATACTTTAATTATTAAAAAAGATAGTGAAATATTAGAAATAAAGAATAGTGAAATTCCAATAATGGACATTAATAGTAATGGTAGTAATATAACAAAAGGTCATGTTGATAATTTTGCTCTTAAATATGAACCATTAAAAATAGTTAATGATACAGATAATAATAAAGAAAATGATGAAGATACTCAAATGTCATTAGACTTTACTAAAGATTTTACTATATAATAAAATCACTTAGTATAACATAATATATACTAGGTGATTTTTTAATGAGTAAAATAGAAGACTTTAAAGAATTTATAAGAAATAAGCCTGAATTAGTTGAATATATTAAAAATAAAGAAATGACAATGCAGTCATTTTATGAAATATATGATGTTTATGGAAATAATGAAGAAGCATGGAAACCATATGAAAGAAGTATTTCTAATCCATCTAATAATATTATAAGTCCTAGTAAAATTACTGATATTATGAAAAATATTAATTTAGATGAAATTCAAAAACATATTAATACAGCTCAAAAAGCTTTAGGAGTAGTAGAAGATTTAACTACTAAAGGAACTGCTAATATTGAAAACGCCATTAAGGGACCCCTATCACCGAGACCTTTAAATAAATTCTTTGAGGATTAAAATGGAATATTTTTTACAAAAAAAATTATTAGAAGATAAGAAATTTAAAAAATACTTAGATGAAAATTCATATTATATAAAATATTTAAATCGTAATCCTGAAAATTATAAATTTTTTATGAAAGAAATGAAAGAAAAATATAAAGAAAGAACAACTGATAAATTAAGTGATATGGTTAATACTATTGATATTGTTTCTTCTTTATTAGATACATTTAAATAATAACTCGACAAAATAAGACAAAACATACCTCTTTACAAAAGGTATGTTTTATTATTTAATAGAGAACTAAGGGCACTATGTTTGCGCCGTCATTCCAAATTTCAGGGGGTTTTGAATCTATTGAAAGGCGGTTGATAAAGTGAAGTCAAAAAACTTAATAAGAATTTTGATTATCATTATTTTTGTTTTATTGTACTTAATGTACTGTATAATTCAAAAGACGCATCCTTAGTAGTAATATCAGGATAGCGTCGACTATCAAAATAGACGGCGTGATTCATACGCGTCCCTATTTAAATTATAACTTAAATATTGCTAATAAACAATATTTTTTATTAATTATTTTTTTATTAAATAATCATTAATTCCATATTTTTCTTCATCTGTATCAAAAAATATTTCTTTATGAGGAGTCTTATATGTTAAAAATATCATGATACAATATACTAATATAATAAAAACAATACTAATTTCTTTTTGAAAATTAATTCTATTTAATTTTAATATAAAATATTCTAAAATACTTACAATTAAAATAGTTATGTATAATATAGCAAATGTAATTGGCATATTTTCACCAAAATTATAATAAAAAGGTAAAAAGATAGCTAAATAAATAGGGATACTTAATAAAGCTTTAGTAAAAATAGCTAATAAAAAATTATGATAAGGAATATTAAATTTTTCTAATAGAAAATATTCAATAATACCATATAAAAGAATAGTGGTATAAAGCATTTTCATATGTTCCCAAATTGATTCATTAACTGGAAAGAATATTGAAGTAATAAAATTGGGAAAAATATCGTAACCAAAATGTGTTAAAAAACATAAAAGAAAAGTTAAAATACTATTTAAAATAATCATTTTCTTTAAATTCAAAATAATCACCTTATTATTAATATATATTATCTTTTTAAAAATATACTCTTTGTGGTATAATTTACTAAGTTGGTGAAGTTATGGAAAAATATCAAGAAATAGAAAGAAGTATTATTAAAAAATTTCGTAAAGGAATATGGCGAGAATTTACAAAAGCTATTAAAGATTATGAATTAATAAAAGAAAATGACAATATTATGGTATGTATAAGTGGTGGTAAAGATTCTTTTTTACTTGCTAAATGTATTCAAGAATTAGAAAGACATGGTAAAATTAAATTCAAAGTTCATTATGTAACGATGAATCCAGGTTATAATAAAGAAAATTATGATAAAATAATTGCTAATGCTAAAATATTAAATATTCCATTAGAAGTATTTGAAAGTGATATTTTTGCAGTTGCTAATAAAATGAATCCGACAAATCCTTGTTATCTTTGTGCAAGGATGCGAAGAGGTCACTTATATAATAAAGCTCAAGAACTTGGATGTAACAAAATTGCTTTAGGTCATCACTTTGATGATGTTATTGAAACAACTCTTTTATCAATGTTTTATGGTGCTGAAATAAAAACAATGCTTCCCAAACTTCATAGCGATAATTTTCCGGGATTAGAATTAATAAGACCAATGTATTTGATTAAAGAAAGTGATATAATTGCCTGGAAAAATAGTAATAATTTATCTTTTATTAATTGTGCTTGTCCTTTAACAAATAATGAGATTGATAAAGAAATGGGCAAAAGAGAAGAAATGAAAATATTAATCAAAAAATTAAGAAGTGAACATAAAGGAATCGATAATAATATATTTACTGCTTTAAATAATATCAATATGAATTGTGTTCTTGGTTATAAAAAAGATGGTAAATATACTAGTTTTTTAGATGAATATGAAAAAAAGAAGTAAGCAATTATTACTTCTTTATTTTAATATTTTAATTAAAGTTCGACGATTTATTTCAACATTTTGTTTAATATCAATTGCATCTAGTTCTTTAATAGCATTATTTTTAATTGATTCATATAAACGATTATTATTATTCAAACTTTCAATAAAATAAGATACATTTAAATTATCATTATTATATTTAGCTAAAGCACATGCTTTATTAATAATTTCAATAGCTAAAAAAGGATTATGATATCTATCAAAATAAGTACCTGAAGATTTTGTAGTAGCTTTAATAATAATATTTATAATTTTATCTTTTAAATCTATATTAGAAAATTCTAATTCAAATTCCATTAATTTTTCATCAAAAACTTTATTTAATATATTATATAATTCCGTTTTATTTGGTTCATTAACTTTAATGGCTTCAAAACGACGATTAATTGCTTTATTTGCAAAATATTGTTGATATTCTTCTTCAGTTGTTGTACCAATTATTTTAATTTCTTTTCGATCAATAAAACCTTGTAACATTTTAGCTAAATCATTATCATTATTTCTAATTAAACCAGTTCCAAATATTTTATGAATTTCATCAATAAATAAAATACCATTATATTTTTTTAATATACTAATAATATCAGTAATTCTTTTTTCAAAAGTGCCAGAATACATCGTATCAGCGATTAATATTTGGGGGTCAACAGCATAAATTAAACGATTATCAAAGAAATTACTTTTTAATAAATTATGTTTAATACGATAGTTAAGTTCATCCACTAAAGCTGTTTTTCCTACTCCGGATAATCCAATTAAAATAGGATTCATATTAGAAATAAATGCTAATTCAATTTGTTTAATTTCTTTATCTCTACCAATAATTGGTTCAACATTATAATTACGAAAATTAATTACTTCACCATATTTTTCTAAGAATGCAATATCTCTTTCTGATAATTTATCAAAAAATAATTCTTCTTTAAATTCTACATTTATTTCTTTAACTTCTTGTTCATTTATAAGAGAGTTACTCACTTCACATTTAGTTTCATTAATAATATCGTTACTTAAATCATTATCAGTATTACTTTCTCTTATTTCATTATTATTTAAATTATCATCATCTTTATAATTACTAATATGTAAATTAATAATACTTATTATATTATAATCTTTTATACAATTTAAAGTACCATCATAAGACCAATAATTATTTTTATATTTATTAGTATAGAATTTAATAAGTGTATTTAAATTATGTGTATAACTTTTTTTAATTTTATCATCAATGGTATCATCATCAAACCATACAATAGCGTTTTTAGGATTTTTAATATTAATTAATTTTGCATAAGGATATTTTTTACTATTAGTAAGTAGTTGTGAACCCCTAGTAATCCCAAAAACCATTTCTTTAAATTCTAATACTTCTAATTTTTTAAATTTATAAGGAATCTTATGAACTTTAAATATTGGTACTAATTTTATATCAGCCATAGCTATCTCCTTTTGTAAAAAATATTATAGTATTATTTTATATATTTGTAAATAACTTTAATTAACATAAATTTACATAATTAGGGATAAGTGTTATAATTTTATTTGGGTGATTTTATGTTAAAATTACAAGACTTTAGTTTAAGTGTTAAAGATAAAATTTTATTTAATAATTTGAATTTAACTATTAATGATGGTGAAATTCATGTATTAATGGGTCAAAATGGTGTAGGTAAAAGTAGTATTGCTAAAGCCATAATGGGTGATAATAATTATCAAGTTCAAGGACATATTTATTATAATGATGAAGATATAACTAATTTAAGTATATACGAAAGAAGTCAAAAAGGTATTTATTTACTTAATCAATCCCCAATGCAAATTGAAGGCGTTACAAATGCTGAAATGTTACGAGTAGCAGTAGCATCTCGCTCAAACATTCCAATTAATATCTTTAAATTTAATCAAGAATTAGAAAATATATGTGCTAGTTTAGAATTAGATAAAAGCTTTATTCATCGCGATATTAATGTTGGTTGTTCTGGGGGAGAGCGAAAAAAAATTGAACTTTTACATATGTGGATGCTTAAACCATCATTAATAATTTTAGATGAAATAGATTCAGGATTAGATGTTGACGCCATTAAAATAGTTAGTAAATCTTTAAAAAAATATTATGAATTATATAAACCAAGTATTATCATAATTACTCATTCTAGTTCTTTATTAAATACTTTTGATAACTATTATGTCCATGTTTTAAATAATCAAAAAATAATTAAATCAGGTGATAAAACTTTAGCAGAAGATATATTAAATAAAGGTTTTAAAGAATTAACTGATACATTTGTTATAAGAAAGCGAAACGAAAATGAATAAATTATTAGTGAGTGATATTATTGATTTAAGTACGGGAACTTATTTATTAAAATGTCTTAATAATAAATTAAAAATAACTACTAATGGAGATATAACAATTTATATTATTAATGAGTTAATAAATAATTTAGATATTTTAGTTAATGATAATAGTAATATAACAGTATTTATGATTAATAAAAATAATCCAAATAATATAGATATAAATATTAATGAAGGAAATAATACTAAAATAGATTTTAATTATACATTTATTAATCATAAAGATAATACCTGTGTTATAAATAATAATATTAAAGGAAATAATAATAATTCAAATATTAATATTAGAAATATAAGTAATATAGGTTTAAGTAAAATAATCAATAATGTTTATATAGATAAGTTAACTAAGAATAATATTGCCTTAGAAGATTTAAAGGGAATAAATAATGGTGGTTTAGTTCATATAGAGCCAAATATAATTTGTTTAAGTAATGAAGTTGAAGCTAATCATTTAACTACTATTGGGGGACTTGATAAAGATTCACTTAATTACTTAATGAGTAAAGGAATAAATAAAGATAATGCTAAAGAATTACTATTAAAAGGATTTATATATAGTAATATGGATGAGTATATCAAAAGTGTGGAGGTGATATAATGCATAGAGAAGATTTTCCCATGTTAAATCAAGATATAATATATTTAGATAATGGAGCAACTAGTTTAAAACCAAAATCAGTTATTGATAAAACAATCGATTATTATGAAAATTATAGTGCTAATGCTCACAGAGGAGATTATGATATTTCTTATAAAGTAGATTTAGAATATGAAAATACAAGAGATTTAGTCAAAGAATTTATTAATGCTAGAAGAAAAGAAGAAATTGTTTTTACCAGTGGAACAACTGATAGTCTTAATTTAATAGTTAATGGATTTTTTAGAAATTATTTAGAAAAAGGGGATGAAATAATTTTAACTAAAACTGAGCATGCTTCTAATATTATGCCTTGGTTTAGAATTGCTGGTTTAACGGGAGCAGTAATTAAGTATATACCTTTAGATGATAATAATTTTGTTACTTTAGATAATTTAAAAAAAGTTGTTACTCCCAATACTAAAGTTATTAGTTTAGCTGAAATTACTAATGTTATTGGGGATAAAAGACCAATTAAAGAAATTACTAAATTTGCTCATGAAAATGATATTTTTGTTGTAGTAGATGGAGCTCAAAGTGTTCCCCATACTAAAATAGATGTTATTGATACGGATATTGATTTTTTAGCTTTTTCATCTCATAAAATGTTAGGACCTACTGGTGTTGGTGTTATGTATGCAAAATATGAACTTATGCAAAATATTGAACCAGTTAATTTAGGTGGTGGCATGAATGAGTCATTTGAAAGTCCATCAAAAATGGTTTTAAAAGAAGTTCCAACTCGATTTGAAGCTGGTACTCCTAATATTGCCGGTGTTATTGCTTTTGGTGAAAGTATTAAATATTTAAATAAAATAGGAATGGATTATATTGAAAAATATGAAAAAGATTTACGAAAATATTTAATTGAAAAATTAATAAATATTCCTCATATTGATATTTTAAATTTAGAAGCTGATTCTGGAATTGTAGCATTTAATGTTGAAGGTATTTTCTCTGAAGATGTTGCTTATTATTTAAATAAATATGGTATATGTGTAAGAGCAGGTAGTCATTGTGCTAAGCTTACGAAAGACGTTTTAGGAGTAGCTAATTCAATAAGAGTTAGTTTATATTTTTATAATACTGAATCAGAAATTGATAGTTTAGTTGAGTTGTTAAAAGATAAAGATAAAATATTAAAAGAGATGTTATAAAGAAGTAGTGATATACTTCTTTTTATATTGACATTAAATTAATTTTGCTTTAAATTATTAATGAAATGAGTGATTTTTATGGATAAAGAATTAGGAAGAGAAATTATATTAGAAAATTTTCAGTATCCAATGAATAAAGAAGAAGTAAATGATTCAAATTATATTAAAGTAAATAGTAATAATCCTAATTGTATTGATAATTTAGATATTTATCTTTTAATTGAAGATAATAAAATTACTGATATTAAATTTATGGGAGAAGCTTGTGCTATTTCAACGGCATCAACATCAATTATGATTAAAAATTTAATTGGTAAAAGTATTAAAGAAGCTAAAGATTATATTAATAATTTTTATCATATGTGTAATGAAGAAGAATATAATAAAGAAATATTAAATGAAGGTTTAGCTTTTCAAGATATTTATAAACAAAGTAATCGTAAAAATTGTGCTTTACTTCCATATAAAGGAATATTAAAAGCTTTAGAAGATTATGAAAATAAATAATTTTTAATTAGGGGGATATAATGAATACAAAATGCGTTTATAATAATGATTTTGTTTTAGTAGAGAATGAAAATAATGAATTAAGACAAGAAGTATATCAAGATAATATTAAAGATATATTAGATGAAGAAAATTTAATTGAACAATTAGAAAATAATTTTAATGATTTAAAATTAAGATTAAATAATAATAAAAAAATATTAGATAATGCTTTTTTAAATAGTTTTTCTTACTTTTTATTATTTATTTTACTAACTATTTTATTTTGGATTTTAAGTGGAATGAATATATTTTCATTTTTAGTAGGAAGTCTAGTTTCTTTTTGTTGTTATAGTATTTTTAATTTATGTGAATTAAAAAAATATTTAAAAGCTAAAAAAGAAATAAGAGTTCTTAGGGTAGTTTTACAAAGTCATCAAACAACAATTGCAAAAGAAAAAGAAGAATTAACAAGATTAAAAAGTATTAAAAATAATAACAATAATAGTAAAGAAATAAAAGAAATAAAATTAAATTATCCAAAAGCATCAGATATGTATAGTGAATTGTTATATGATACTTGCTATAATATCGATAAATTATATGAATATTATAATAAAGGTAAATTAAAAGAAAAAGTAGATGATAAATATTATCATGTTGTTGAATTGTTTGTTAAAGAAAATGCTCCTAAATTAATTAGAAAAAAATAAGTAACTGGTGTAAAAAAACATCATTTTTTTTAAAATACTTTAATATTCCTTTTAAATACTAGATATTGTCATTTTTTGACTAAAAATTATTAACAAATATAGTAAAAAAACTTTTACTCATTTTTACAAAAATTAAATTGTAAAACGAACAAAAAAATTTTAAAAAAGTTAAAAAAATAAAAATATAGGTAGAATCTAAGTTAAATGTTTTTTTAAAAGTAAAATTCCAAAATTATGTAATTGTTCGATTTACATTTTTTAAATTTTTTTTAAAAAAAACATTGATTGTGAAACAAGAAATGCTATAATGAAAGTGTAAGGGAGAAGTAATATGAAAGAAGATGTAATAAGTGATTTAATTGTTGTTAAGAGAAGTGGCCAAAGAGTCCCTTTTAACCGCACAAAAATAGCAATTGCTATCAAAAAAGGGTTTGATAGTGTTTATGAAGATTATGATGAAAAAATCGTCAATAAAATACTAGAAAAAGTTGTTAAAACTATTGAAAAAGAATATCAAGAAAGAAAGACAATTGGGATTGAAGAAATTCAAGATATTATTGAAAAAGAGTTACAAAAAACAGACGAAAGTGTTTATAAATCTTTCTCAGAATATCGTGAAAGAAGAGCAGCATCTCGTGAAGCTTTTGTCGGTTTAAGTAAACCTCAACATAAATTTGTTAAAGCGATTGAATCTTTAGGTCTTAAGAGTTCTAAAGAAGAAAATGCAAAAAGAGAAAATGCCAATATTGATGGTGATGGTCCAATGGGAACAATGCTTCACTTTGGAGCAACAGTTTCTAAAGAATTTGGTAAAGCTTATTTAATGGATGCTAAATATGCTAGAGCTCATGATGAAGGTGCAATTCATATTCATGATTTAGATTTTCTAGCTATGGGAACTACTACATGTAATCAAATTGATTTAGAGAAATTATTTAAAAAAGGTTTTTCAACAGGTCATGGTCATTTAAGAACACCAAATGATATTATGAGTTATACCGCTTTAGCTGCTATATGTATTCAAGCTAATCAAAATGATCAACATGGTGGTCAAAGTATTCCAATGTTTGATTATTATATGGCACCAGGTGTTAAGAAGACATTTAAAAAACAATTAAAACAAACATTATATGATTTCCTTGATTTAGATGGTTTCTTAGGGGAAGTTAATTTTGATAAAATTGTTGAAGTTATTAATAAACAAGATACAATAGCTTATAATCCGAAAGAAATATTTAAAGATTTTATAACAAGTGATAGATTAGAAGAAATAATTCAAAAAGGTTATGATAAAGCAATGGCTAAAACTGATAGAATTACTTATCAAGCAATGGAAGCATTTATTCATAACTTAAATACAATGCATAGTAGAGCTGGAGCTCAAGTACCATTTTCATCAGTAAACTTTGGTACTGATACATCTCCAGAAGGAAGAATGGTAATTAAGAATTTCTTACTAGCTACTGATGCTGGACTTGGTCATGGCGAAACACCTATTTTCCCAATTTCTATTTTCAAATTAAGAGAGGGTGTAAGTTATAATGTTGATGATCCAAATTATGATTTATTTAAACTAGCTTGTAAAGTATCAGCTAAAAGAATGTTCCCTAACTTCTCATTTATGGATTCATCATTTAATAAACCATATTTAAAAGGTATGGACCCAAAAACAGAAGTTGCATATATGGGATGTAGAACAAGAGTTATTGGTAATGTAGTTGACCCTGAAAAACAAATTACACCAGGAAGAGGTAACTTATCATTTACGACAATTAATTTGCCAAGACTTGGAATAAAACATGGTATAGTTGATGGTAGTAGAGAAAAAGCTGATATGAAAGGCTTTTATGAAGAACTTGATGAATTACTTGATTTATGTAAAGGTCAATTACTTCAAAGATTTGATATTCAATGTAGTAAATCAGTTGCTAATTTCAAATTCTTACTTGGCTCTCATGTATGGCTTGATTCTGAAAAATTAGAGCCAGGACAAAAAATTAGAAAAGTATTAAAACATGGTACTTTATCAATTGGTTTCATTGGTCTTGCTGAATGTTTAAAAGCTTTAATTGGTGAACATCATGGCGAAAGTGATAAAGCTCAAAAATTAGGACTTGAAATAGTTTCTCATATGCGTAAAAAATGTGATGAATATTCTGAAGAAATGAAACTTAACTTTACTTGTCTTGCTACACCTGCTGAAGGATTAAGCGGTAGATTTGTTGGTATTGATAGATCAATTTATGGTAAGATTAAAGGTGTTACAGATAGAGAATATTATACAAATTCATTCCATGTACCAGTTTATTATAAAACAACTATTCAACATAAAATGGAAATTGAAGGTAAATATCATAAACTTACTAATGCTGGACATATTTCTTATATTGAAATAGATGGTGATACAGCCAATAATGTTGAAGCATTTGAAAAGATAATTCGTATAATGCATGATAATGATATTGGTTATGGTGCAGTTAACCATCCAGTTGATAGAGACCCAGTTTGTGGCTATGTTGGAGTTATTAATGACGTATGTCCAAGATGTGGTCGAAGAAATTTTGAAGGGGTTCCGGTTGAAACAATAAATAGCTTAGAATGTGATTGCTAAAATAGATAGAAAGAAAGAGGAGGAATATAATATGGAAGCAAATACTAAAAAATGTAAAACTATTGGAGAAGGAGTAGGATTTGAAAATATCCGTCGTATTACAGGTTATCTTGTAGGTACACTAGATAGATTCAATAATGCTAAAAAAGCAGAAGAACATGATCGTGTTAAACACACTGGTGTAACTGCTAACGAGAGTTGTAACAAAGCTGCATAAGGAATAAATTATGAAGATAAGACTAGCAGCACCACTTCAATGTGATAGTGTTGTTGATGGTTTTGGAGTTAGGACAGTTATTTGGACACAAGGATGTTCTCATAATTGTCCTTTTTGCCAAAATCCTAGTACACATGATTTTAATGGTGGTGCCGATTTTGAAATAGATGACATTTGTGCCGAATTACAAGATATAAAAAAGAATAAAAAGCAAGATGGTATAACTTTAAGTGGGGGAGACCCAATGTTTCAAGTTGATAGTGTGCTAGAAATTGCTAAATTTGCTAAAAAAATCGGTTTAAATGTATGGTGCTATACTGGTTTTACTTATGAACAAGTATTAGATTTAGGCAAAAAAAATAAAAACTATTTAGAATTACTAAAATATCTTGATGTTTTAGTTGATGGTAGATTTGAAAATGATAAAAAAGATTTAACTTTACTTTTTAGAGGTTCATCAAATCAAAGATTAATTGATGTTCCCCAAACTTTAAAAAGAGGAGTAGTTACATTAGTACCTGAAAGTGATGGTATAATGGAAAAATTTAAGAATAAAGAAAAATTATATATTTAAATGTTGAAAAGTGTCTAGTTTTCGACATTTTTTATTTTTTCTAAAATTTATAATAAAAATATTATATAATTATTATGAATAGAAAGTTGGTAAGTATGAAAATATTAAATAAATTAATATTTATATTATTGTTGGTATTATTAAGTACTTATCAAGTATCTGCTTTAGAGCAATTTGTATTTGAAAAAAGTAATCCTAAACTAGGAAATGTTTCTTTAAATGATCCTTATTTTAATTTAAAAGATTATGGTTTATTAACTACAGTAAAAAATCAAAGTTCAACTAATTCTTGTTGGATATTTGCTACTAATGCATCTATTGAATCAAATCTACTAATGAATGATTATGGTTTTAATGATTTATCGGAAGCTCATCTTGAAATGTCCACCCAAAATACCTATGTTTATAATCGTAATACTTTTTTAAGAAAAATTAATACCGGTGGTAATTATAATATTGCTGCAAGTTATTTAATGAATTCATGGGGTCCAGTTAAAGAATCAGAATTAAGTTTATATGATTTACAAAATTTATATAATAATAATGTTTTAATTGATGAGAATAAAATAATAAATGTAAAACCAAGTGTTGATGTTAATTCAATTGCTTTTATAGGTAATAATGGTAAATGTTCAAAAGATACAATTAATGATATTAAAGAGTATTTAATTACTAATGGAGCTTTAGCAGCAACTATATATACCGATAATAGTGATGTTTTTAAAAAATATTATTATTATGATGGTAAAGAATTTACTACTAAAGATGGTAAAGTAATTTCTAAAAATCAAAATGTTAATCATGGTGTAACTATTGTTGGGTGGGATGATACCATTTCAAAAGATAAATTTTCTCAAACTAATCCACCTTCAACTAATGGAGCTTTTATAATTAAAAATTCTTACGGAGAAAAAATGAGTATAGGTGGTATTAACGCTGTAAAAACTAATATGTATCGTAAATATCATAATAATATTAATATTAGTAGTATTAATGATATAACTGATAGTATGCTTACAACTTTAATTGCTAAAGAATATGATGTTTCTCCTGAAGATATATCTTATCGTTATAATGAAGTTTATATTAATATTGGCAATGCAGGATATAATTATATTTCCTATGATGATATTTATGTTTGTAATTCTGTAGTCGGTTTTTTTGATACATCAACGAATGTTGAAGATTATAGTTATTATTATGATTATTTAGGCTATAATGCTGTTTATCAATTAACTAATCAAAATAAATTATATTTAATGAGTATATTTAATAAACAAAGTTTAGAAAATGAAAAATTAGAAGAAGTATCTTTATATTTTCCAAAAATAAATGAAAAATATGAAGTATATTTTGCTAATGGTAAAGAAAAAGATGTTAACAAAATGGTTAAAATAGGTGAGGGAGTATCCAAATTTATTGGTTATGCTACTTTAAATTTAAATAATAAACCAATAATAAGTAATGATAAATATACAATTATAATTAAAATAAATGATAAAGATGTAAATATTGGGGTATCTACTAAATCAAGTGGTAATTATCTTAATATGGAACTGATACCTGATGTGCAGTTTATATCTAGAGATGGTAAAAATTATTCTGATGTTACTAAATTAGCTAATAATCAATTTCATTTAACAATGAAAGCCTATAATAATAAAGCAACAAAGGATAATTTAATTGAAGATGTTAATCCTGAATTAGGTAATATACCTACATTAGATGTAAACATTAATACTAATAAAAAGTATACTTTTAAAGAAACGTTTAATAAAATATTACCATATATTTTAATTGTTGATGTCATTATAATTATTATAGTTATGATTTTAATATTTGTTTAAAATGTACGAAAAATTTATAAAAAATGTACAAATTGTACGAAATTGTGATAGTATATAAAAAGATTATCTGTGCTAATATATGTTATATTTTGCATAAAATAAAGAAGAAAAACTATTAAAGATGAAAGCAAAATGCTATAATGAATTAAGGGTGGTTAAATGAAAGTTGGTATATTTGATTCCGGTGTTGGAGGTTTAACAATTTTAAAATCATTAATTAATAAATATCCCCATAATACTTATATTTATTATGGAGATACAATCCATGCACCATATGGTAATAAAAAAATAGAAGAAATAGTAACTTATAGTAAAAATATTATTAAATTTTTAGAAGATGAAAATGTTGATTTAATTATTATTGCCTGTGGAACATTAAGTTCTAATAAAGAATATTTACATAGTAATAAACCATTAATTGATTTATTAACACCACTAGATAATAAACTTGATAATTATCATAAAATAAGTATTATGGCAACACCTTTAAGTATCAAAACTAATGCTTTTAAAAAATATATTCATAATAATTTAAATTTAATTGCCTGTGATAAATTAGTTGATATTATTGAAAAATGTGAATTTAATAAATTAGATGAAATTTTACAAGAATATATGAAAAGTACATTTGATAGCGATGCTTTATTACTTGGATGTACTCATTATCCAATTATTAAAGAATATATAGCTAAATATTTTAATAAAAGAATTATTACATTTGATGAATATTTAAAAGATTTAATAACTGAAGATATAAATGATAAGGGAAGTATTAAATTATATTTTAGTTATATAGATGATAATGTTTTAAAAAATATTAATAATATTTTAAATAAAGATGTAAATATAGAGAGGAAGATATTAGATGTTAGAAAATAAAAAAATATTAATATTAGGATTAGCTAGAAGTGGCTATTATGTAGCTAAATTACTATATCAAAATAATGATATTATTTTAACTGATCGTAGTGATAAAGAAATAGATAAAATTAAAGAATTAGAAAGTTTAGGAATTAAGTTTATTAAAAGTGAAACTGGTGAAGAATTACTTGATGGAATAGATATTTTAATTAAAAATCCTGGTATTGAGCCATTTCATCCATGTATTAAAAAAGCTGAAAGTTTAAATATTCCAATAGTTAATGAAATGGAAGTTGCTTATCATTATTTACCTAAAAATGTTTTTATTGTTGGTATAACAGGTTCTAATGGTAAAACAACCACTACCACAATGTTATATGAACTTTTAAAATTACATCAAGTTAATGTTACTTTAGGAGGTAATATTGGTTATCCATTAAGTGAAGTTATTAAAGATGTTAAAGAAAATTCAACATTAGTTTTAGAAATATCTGACCATCAATTAAATGATTTACATGATTTTAAAACAGATATGAGTATCTTAACTAATTTATGTCCAACTCATTTAGATTTTCATGGTACTTATGAAAGATATATAAATACTAAAAAGAAAATATTTAATCATCATACTAAAGATAATAAAGCATTTATTAATTATAAAAATGAAGATAGTTTAAAAATAACTGAAGATATAAATTCAACAAAAATATATTTTAATAATGATAGTAATTATTTTGATGATAAAGGAATTTATATAGATAATGAGTTAGTTATTAATTTAAGTGATATTAAAATAAAGGGTAATCATAATTATGAAAATATTACTGTTATGTTATTAGCGTTAAAAAATATTTTAAATGATAAATTAGATATGAATATTGTTAAAGATTATTTAAAGAAATTTAATGGAGTAGAACATAGAATTGAAGTAGTAGATACAAATACTAATATTGATTTTTATAATGATTCAAAAGCTACTAATCCAACATCTACTTTAATTGCTTTAAAAACAATGAATAAACCAACTAGAATAATTCTTGGTGGTAAAGAAAGATTCCAAGATTTTGAAGAAATTGATAGTGAATTAAATAAAATATGTTATATATATGCGATTGGGGAAATTACAGATCGAGTAGAAGAATTTGCATTAAAACATAATATTTTATGTAAAAAATGTTATACATTAGAAAATGCTATGGAAGAAATAAAAAAAGATGTTAAAGATGGAGAAGCAGTTTTACTATCTCCAGGTAGTGCTTCTTGGGATCAATATGATAAATTTGAAACAAGAGGCGAAGAATTTAAAAAATTAGTTGAAAAATTATTTAAATAAAGTTATAATTGATATAGTAGTCGAAGGGGCTTGATAAAGATGAATAATGGTACTAATAATTTAAATGGGAATAATGTAGGTACAGGGGTAAATCCAACTCCAAATCCTAATACTCCTAATACACTGAATAATGGAAATATAAATCCGGGATTTACAGTTATGTTAAATGATACACCAAGATCAAATCCAACACCTGCACCACAACCAGCACAAGCAACTCCTGTAACTCCTAGTACTTCAAATGTAGTAGGGGTAAATCCACCTCCTGCATCTTCTAATTCAGTACCACCAGTAAGTCCTGTTCCTCCTGTAAATGGAGCACCAAATCCGACTCCGCTTACAACACCAACGAATAGTGCTTCAACAGCTGCACCACTTAATAATCCAGCTTCAAGTCAAACACCATCAATAGAACCAGCATATACTAATCCGCAAACGATAGCAAATGGTTTAAATAGTATGCCTGGATTTGAAGATAATGTGGTAGGTACAACACCTCCAATATCTTTAGAGCCAGATAAACAACCTAAGAAAAAAAATAATAAAGTATTATTTATTATTCTAATTGTTGCATTACTTGTTGCAATTGGTGGAGGTACCTATTATTTATTGAACAATACAAATTTATTTAAAAAAGGTCAAAATATAACTGTTGAACCTATTGATTTTGAATTAAGTATTGGTGATACTTTACCTGATGATTTAAATAAATATGTTAAAGTAAGTGGAACAGACATTGCTAATTGTGAAAAAAATGTAACTGGCGTTAATTTGAAAAAAGCAGGTGTATATGAATTTGAAGTAAGCTGTGGAGGAACCGTTAGAAAAGGTAAAATAACAGTTGTTGATAATAGAGATATAGAGTATGAACCGGTTGTAGTTTATAAAAAGATAAATGGGACAGTAAATGCTCAAGAATTTGCCAAAATTACTAATGGAATAGATGCAAACATTGAATTTGTTGATAAAACAACAGTTGATACTAATTTAAAAACTCCAGGAGTTTATACAGTTAAAGTTAAAGCAACAAGTAATAATGGTAAATCAATTGAATTTGATTCTAAACTTATTGTTCTTCAATACGACGTAAAAAAAGATTATAATTGTGTTCTTCAAGATAATGTTGATATAGAAAATAATAATGCTAAATTAAAACAAACATATCGTTTTAAAATTTCAGATAGTGATACAGCAAAAAATATCTATGGTGGTTTAACTCAAGATATTTATGAAATTACTTTTAATAATCAAGAAGAATATAATAAAATAATTGAAGAATTTAAAACTAATAATAAAGTGACAATTAATAATATTGAAATTACAAATTTAAATTCCCAATTTGATTCAGATAATAAGAAAATAATTGTTACTAATGAACTTGATAATCAAGCATTAGTAAACAATTATGGAGCAGCAACTTTTGATAGTTATAGTAGTCTTTCTAAAAAGTTTAAGACTCAGTTACAATATGTTTGTACTGTAGATGATCCACAATAATGATTAAGAAGTTGAAATAATTTCAACTTTTTTTGATGCAAATATTGACCCGAAGTTTCAGCAACAGGTTCAGGCCACGTGCTTTAGCACGTAAATCCTTCCAGGATTTAGAGGCAATTTATTGCCGCATGTAAGTAAAAAGATGCTATAATAGAAAGCAAAAAAACTGGAGGGAAAAGTAAAATGAGAAAAGGAAGTCACGTACAATATGAAATAGAATATCATTTAGTATGGACAACAAAATATAGATATAGAGTATTAGAAGGTAGAATAGCGGAAAGATGTAGAGAAATAATAAGACAAAGTTGCAATAGCATGGAAATAAATATAATGAAGGGGAGTATAGGAAGAGATCATGTACATATGTTGATATCAGCACCACCAAATATAAGTGTATCAAAGATATTGCAACAATTAAAAGGAAAAACGTCAAGAGTATTGTTAAGCGAATATAAAGAGTTAAAAAAGAGATATTGGGGACAACATTTGTGGGCCAGTGGATATTTTTGTAGAAGTGTAGGAGATGTAAGTAAAGAAATAATAAAAGAATATATAGAAAATCAAGCAGATGAATATGAAGAAAATTTCCGGATAGTACGGTGAGTTTACTCGCAATAATGTGCTTTCAGCACTCAAGCAAGCCATGTAATTTATTACATGGTACTTGAC